>JBGUMY010000022.1:0-12970 GCA_045117095.1 Bacteroidaceae bacterium
TGACGATCCTGTCACTCCTGACGATCCCGATGATCCTGATGATCCTGTCATTCCAGACGATCCTGATGATCCCGTCACTCCAGACGATCCCGATGATCCCGTCATTCCAGACGATCCCGATGATCCTGAGCCAATAGATGATGCGATTGCTTCGATGGAGCCAGCTGAGTATGCTTTGGGATTTAATCCGATGACGAAGGTGTTGCACTTTGGTTCTGAGTCGCCTGAACAATTGACGTTTACGGCACAGATTTATACATCCAATGGCATGCTGGTGAGGTCATTCCGAGCCTCTGAAGCTTGTTCGGTGGCTGACTTCCCGAAGGGCATTTATTTCATTGTCTGGAGGGTGGAAGGTCGAACTCGCTCCACCAAGATGCTTCTGCAGTAATATGGCGGAACAGGTACAGCGATACAACGATTATGGTTCTTGGCTGACCTCGCAACTGGGGGAAAAGGTGCAGAAAATCTCCATCAACGCTGGGCTCACCTGTCCTAATCGCGATGGGCGGGTAGGTCGAGGTGGATGCACCTACTGCAACAATCAGACGTTCAATCCCGATTATTGCACGACCTCCAAGTCCATCACCCAGCAACTTGAGGAGGGAAAGTTGTTCTTTGCTCGAAAGTATCCAGAGATGAAGTATCTGGCTTACTTCCAGGCCTACACTAACACCTACGATTCTGTGGAGAGGCTTCGGGCGAAGTATGAGGAGGCACTCAGTGTTTCTGATGTTGTGGGATTGGTTATCGGTACCCGTCCAGATTGTATGCCAGATGCCCTGCTTGATTATTTGGAAGAGTTGAACCGTCGGACGTTTCTGATTGTGGAATATGGCATCGAGTCCATCTACGACGCCACCTTGCAGCGCATCAATCGTGGTCATACGTATGCCCAAACTCTTGATGCCATTACCCGAACCGCCGGTCGAGGCATCCGAGTGGGGGCTCATCTTATTTTGGGCTTGCCTCAAGAGGGTAGGGAAGCTATGCTTCATGAAGCAGAGGTTCTCTCTGATCTTCCGCTGAGCCTCCTGAAACTCCATCAGCTTCAGCTCATCAAGGGAACACGCATGGCAGAAGAATATGAAAGCCAACCTGCTGATTTCCATTTGTTCACCTGCGATGAGTATATCGCCCTTGTCATCGATTTCTTGGAGAGATTGCGTCCCGATCTCGTCGTGGAACGTTTTGTGTCTCAGTCACCTGCCCATCTGCTTGCTCTTCCAGGCTGGGGATTGAAGAACCACGAGTTCATCGACCGCCTCCGATTGAGAATGAAAGAAAGAAATACCTATCAGGGGAAAAAATATAAGTGAAAAGTGAACCTTCATGAATCACTTTTTACTGTTCCTTTATTAGGCACTTTTCCTTTTTCCCTTCCAATCCTCTCACAAACTCCACCTCCAATCCCATCTTTTCCAGCACCATTCTGATGGCCTCCTCGGCATACAGTTCCGCTTTTCTCTGATTCTCTGGTGTGTCGAACCTTTGCCGAATCTGCTGTTCCACCTTCCGCTTCATGTCGTTGGTGCTGGACAGATGCTCCGCCCAATAGTTGCTGTCATCCGATAGGAACGAACTGCTCTGCGTCGAGGCCACGTATTCCACTTTCGGAAGACGCACCTGTACCACTTGCTTCGTGCTGTCAGGCAGATACTCCACCTTCTCTAAGTCAATCTTGTAACTGCACTTCTGCCGCATGGTCTGCACACACGAATGTTCCTCGTCGGGCAGGATCAGGTTCACTTCCGTCATTCGTCTCATTGCATAGTCCTCGATGGTGGCGCTGCACACATAAATCTCACCCCTCAGCCTCACCTCCTCAATGATTGCCATTGTCTTCTCCATGGGTACCTCCTGCTTCTCCTCGTGGCCACAGCGCTTGATGAGCATCATACTCACAATGCCCATCACCACTACACAGGCCACGATGATCACTCCTTTATTCTTCATGCTTTTTCAATTCTTTCCATTCCTCTTTTCTCACGACGATGACATCCATATTCTTCATGCCCAGACTCCTCACAATGCTCTCGAAGACAACCTTCGCATTGTGTTCAATGTCTTTGCCCACCATCTCCGAGAAGTCCTCCTTCATCACCGCCTGATATGCCTGAACCATCAACTTGTCTACCTCCTCATGGCTGATTTTGTCCCTCATTCCTGATGACATCCTCACCACAGAGCCTTCCTCCACTTTCGCTTCATAGCCCGAGTCAATCACTTTCGGGCGAGGCAACAGAATCACCACCGCTGTGCTGTCGTCCGTCAGTTTCACATCGTCGATGGTCAGGTCACGCAGGTCATAACCATACTTGATGGTTACCTCCACCGGCACGATGCACTTTCTCTCCCCATACTTCCAAGTTCTTGGGTCTTTCAGCATAAACTTCTCATGTGAGCTCGAATCGTAGATGGCCAGCTTCCTCACCTTCACCTCCGTCGTCACCAAGTCAGCTTTCTGCTTGATGCTCGACAGAATGACTGATTCAACTTTTGGCACTTCATCTTCTTTACCGTCACTGCATGCCGCTATTGAGAGCATCGTCATCAGTGCCCCTATATAAATATATATAATGTGTAACTGCTTCATGCCGTCCTGATTCTTTATGCCTTGCAAAGATACTGCAAATTTCCTTAACTCCGACAACAAATCCTCAATAAAAACACTTGGGTCACCCAATTCTTCTTGATTTCAGGAAAAATAGCGAACTTCTCCATGTGCCAAAGAGAGATATTCTATGAGACCATGATCCTTTGTCATAGACATGATTCGTTGAGGCTCATGAGATATTATTGCGTGGATTTCATTAAAAAAGATTAATGATGTCTTAAGAAATGCTAAATGGTTTGTGGGGTTGGGAAAGGATTCGTATTTTTGCACTGCAATTTTTCGAACGATGAAAAAGTTTTTCCATACAGGAGTTGGTTTGTTTGTCGTGCTGGCACTGCTGACGGCATGCTCCACCAGTTATAATATCTCAGGTACTTCGCTTCAGTCGTTCTACGACGGTGATATGGTGTATCTACGTCCGTTAGGAGGCGAGGACACGAAGGCTGTGGATTCGTGCAGGATTCTGCATGGTACGTTCACGATGTCGGGTTCTGTTGACTCGGTGATGTGCGTGAGGATGTTCTTTGGTACAAGTGGCGACAATATTCCCATTATTTTGGAGGGTGGTGAAATTAGGGTCATAGACTTGAACAATGCGATGAAGGTGGAGGGTACGCCGTTGAACGACAAGTTCTACGCTTTCATGACAGAACGCGACTCCTTGCTATTCCTCTTACAGGAATTGCCGAGGAAGGAGAGCCGGATGATTTTGGACGGTTATGATTCGGATGAGATTCTTCGTCAGTTGGGCGAGGAGGAGGGTGAACTCCGTATTGCCATTGATAAGTTGGAGACGAATTTTGTGATTTCGAACTTTGACAATGTTCTTGGCTTGACTTATTTCTTGGTGTTGTGTGACAATGCCTACAACCAGTTTGGATATCCGACCACAACCCCTCAGATTGACGAAATCTATGGTAAGGCTCCAGAGGCGTTCAAGGAGAATAAGGACGTGAAGCAGTACATGAGTCAATGTAAGTGAGGAAAAAAGAAATTGTGAAAAATTTGCTACCGCATTTGTCCGTCCATAGTTGTTAACTCTTGCGGTAGCAAATTTTTTCATTATTCACTTTTCTTGTTTTTCTTTTTATCCGTTCATGCTGATCAAGAATTCTTCGTTGTTCTTCGTGCGTTCTATTTGTTTCATGACGAATTCCATCGATTCCATCACGTTCATGTCGGCTATATGGTTGCGGAGTACCCACATGCGGTTGAGCGTAGTTTGATCTTGCAAGAGGTCATCACGACGAGTTGAAGACGCAGTAAGGTTGACGGCTGGGAAGATGCGCTTATTGGCGAGGCTGCGGTCGAGTTGCAGTTCCATGTTGCCGGTTCCCTTAAATTCCTCGAAGATGACTTCGTCCATCTTGGAGCCAGTGTCGATGAGGGCTGTGGCGATGATGGTGAGCGAACCTCCATTCTCGATGTTACGTGCGGCTCCGAAGAAACGTTTGGGTTTGTGGAGGGCGTTGGCATCGACACCACCTGAGAGCACCTTGCCAGAGGCTGGCGAAACGGTGTTGTAGGCACGTGCCAATCGGGTGATGGAGTCGAGGAAAATGACAACGTCGTGTCCGCACTCGACCATGCGCTTGGCTTTCTCAAGAACGATGCCTGCAATCTTGACGTGGTTTTCTGCAGGGGCATCGAAGGTGGAAGCGATGACCTCGGCATTGACTGTGCGTGCCATATCGGTCACTTCTTCTGGACGCTCATCAATCAGGAGCATCATGAGATAGGCTTCCGGATGGTTGGCAGCAATAGAGTTGGCAATGTCTTTCATGAGCAGGGTCTTACCTGTCTTAGGCTGTGCCACGATGAGGGCACGCTGTCCTTTACCGATGGGTGAGAAGAGGTCAACGATGCGTGATGACTTGCTGTCATCGTATCCTTTACAGAGTTTGAATTTCTCGTCAGGGAAAAGGGGCGTTAGAAACTCGAAACCGACGCGGTCTCGCACTCGGGCAGGTTCGCAGCCATTGATTTTCTCTACGCTGGCCAATGGGAAGAAGCGCTCGCCTTCCTTGGGAGGACGTACAAAGCCGTCAACTACGTCGCCTGTTTTGAGTCCATAGTGCTTAATCTGTTGCAGACTTACATAAACATCATCGGGCGAGGGTAGGTAGTTGTAGTCACTACTGCGGAGGAATCCGTAGTTGTCAACAGTTTCCAGAACGCCGCTCACACGAATGATGTTGTCAAACTCGTAAGGCTTTTCCTTGACAGGCTTCTCTTTGCGTGGAGCAGTCATGGAAGAAGGATCCGAGTAGGGGTCAAAACCTGCCTCCTCGTTGTAAGTTGGGTCTTCATGATATTGGGATGCCTGACGATTCTCCTCCTCGAAACGTCCGAGCATGCTGACGGGAGCGAAATACTGCGCTTCGTCAGGAATGTCTTCCAGAATAATGAAATCGGAATTGCCGTGCTTGAATGAGGGTTTTCCTGCGTTGGAGTAGATGGTCTGAAGGGAGTTGGTGTTACCTACTGCGAATGCTGCCTCTGGTACAATGGCCTCGGTCTCGGCGCTGACTTCGGCTTCCTCTTTGATATCGGTCTGTGTGTTATCCTTCACCTCCTCTGTGGCAGGAGCCGGTTCCTCCACCTTCACCTTCGGCTTGCGGCCACGCTTCTTGGGAGCGTTTTCGACTGGAGCCTCAGTTGCCGTCTCTGTGGCAGGTGTTTCCATGCTTGGTTCTTTCGTGGCTGGTTCCTCCACCTTCACCTTTGGCTTGCGACCACGCTTCTTGGGTGCTGGGGCGGCTGCCTCATTGGCTGGTTCAGCCTTATCTTCGGTCGCAAGCATGGCTTTTTCTTCAGGCGAAAGGGCCGCAAAGATGGATTCATCCCGCTTGATCGTCATGTTTTTGTCTATCTTTCTGATCTTTTCCTGATTGGCACTATAGACACGATCCACGTTCTTGATGCTGACGCGAGCACGTTTGCGTGTGGTTTTTTCAGACGATGCGGCATTGGAGGCGAAATTGGTGGCCTGCTCATCGATAATGGCGAGTCTGAGGTCAAGTTCCCCCATCTTTTCTGCGTTTTTGATGCCCATCTCTGTCGCAATATTGAGAAGCTCGTCCTTCTCCTTGCGGTTGAGTTCTTCTAAATTATACATAATGATAGTATAGTTTGAAATATAGAATCCTTCCTATGCATGATGCTGGAAAGTTTCAGTATCTAATAATAATTGGAAAATATTGTTGTGAGATTGATGATTTCAAGACGCTGTTATCTTTTAATAGCCCATGTGTCTCGAAATGATGGTGCAAATGTAGGGAGTTTTTCTGAATGCACCAATTTTTTTGCAAAAAAAATGCCCAAGATTCTTCTCTTGAGCATCTTTTCCTATAGATTTTTGTTGATTTCGTCAATGTACCCCAACAATTCCTC
The DNA here is from genome assembly GCA_045117095.1 of Bacteroidaceae bacterium. Taxonomy (GTDB): domain Bacteria; phylum Bacteroidota; class Bacteroidia; order Bacteroidales; family Bacteroidaceae; genus Minthosoma. The sequence continues at coordinate 6,011 of JBGUMY010000022.1, forward strand.
AGTTCCCAACTTGCTGGTGGCGCTGGTGATGAAGTAGGGGGGCAGTTCTTCCCATTCTTCTTTCAGCGTGTTGAGATATTTATCAACGGTAGGTTTAATTTTGGAGAATGCAAGTTTGTCTGCCTTAGTGAACACAAGGGCGAAGGGCACCTCATGGCTGCCGAGGAAATGGAGGAAGGCGAGATCCACCTTCTGTGGGTCGTGGCGGATGTCGATGAGCACGAAGAGGCAAGTCAGTTGCTCACGCTCCAGCACATAACTGCTGATGAGCGTCTTCAATTTGTCCATTGCACTCTTGCCACGCTGGGCATAGCCGTAGCCAGGTAAATCGACCAGATACCATTTTTCATTGATGAGGAAATGGTTGATACACATGGTTTTGCCTGGGGTGGAGGAGGTGAGGGCAAGGTTCTTTCTGCCTGTGAGGGCATTGATGAGCGAAGACTTGCCTACGTTGCTTCGTCCAATGAATGCGTATTCAGGACGTCCGTCGGTGGGGCATTGGGTGTGGGTGTTCTTGGAGCCGATGTAGGTGGCGGAAGTTATTTTCATGAGTGTTGATGAAGATTGAGGGGAGTGATAGAAATGATGGGAATGGATGGGCGTTTATGCGAATTCGGAGAGTTCGAGCCAGCGCATCTCCTTTTCTTCCAATTCGTCGGAGAGGATAGGGAGGCGTTTGCTCATTTGGGTGATTTCATCGACAGAGGTGGTGCCTCCGCAGAGGGCAGCCTCTATGCGCTTTTTCTCGGCTTCGAGGGCAGCGATGTCCTGTTCCAGTTGGCTGAATTCCTGCCGCTCCTTGAAGGTAAGACGATGCGCACGATTCTGGTTGCGCCCATCCGACTTCTTCTCTTCCTTAACTTGTGGCTTCTCTGTGGTTGGTTGCTTCCCTTGCTGCTCTTTCCAGTCGCGATACTGACTATAACTGCCTGGAAAGTCTTGGATCTGGCCATCGCCATGAAAGACCAGCGTGTGGTCAACTACCCGATCCATGAAGTAGCGGTCGTGGCTGACGATGATGAGGCATCCACGGAAATTCTTCAGATAGTCCTCGAGAATTTGCAGCGTCACGATGTCGAGGTCGTTGGTGGGCTCGTCGAGGATGAGGAAGTTGGGGACTTTCATCAGTACAGTGCAGAGATAGAGCCTCCGCTTCTCGCCACCACTTAATTTATAGATGTAACTGTACTGCTCCTCGGGCGGAAAGAGAAAGTGCTGTAAGAATTGGCCAGCGGAGAGTTTCTCACCATTGCCCATGTCCACATACTCAGCGATGTCTCGCACGGCATCAATCACCTTTTGGTCATCCTTGAACATCATGCCCTGCTGGGAGTAGTAGCCGAAGCGGACGGTCTCACCAATGTCGATGGTGCCGCTATCGTGGGGCTCCAGACCGAGGAGCATCTTCACAAAGGTCGATTTTCCTGTTCCGTTATTGCCCACGATGCCCAATTTCTCGTAGCGGGCAAAGTTGTAATTGAAGTCTTGGAGGATGATGTGGTCGCCAAATGCCTTGCAGACCTGTTCCATCACGAATATTTTGTTGCCGATATAGGTGCCGCCCATCTCTAACCGCACGTTGCGTTCCTCGATGCGCTGCTTGGCACGCTTCTCCAGTTCGTAGAAGGACTCAATCCTGTAGCGGGCTTTCGAACTGCGGGCACAAGGGGTGCTGCGCATCCATTCCAGTTCAGTCCTATATAAATTATTCGCACGGGCAATCTCCGCATTCATGTTGTCGATGCGCTCCTGCCGCTTCTCCAGATAGTAGGAGTAGTTGCCCTTGTATTGATAGATGCGCGAATTGTCCATCTCGATGATGCTCGAGCAGATGCGGTCGAGGAAATAGCGGTCGTGGGTGACCATCAGAATCGCCATCGTCGAACGGCTCAGCATATTTTCTAACCACTCAATCATTTCGAGGTCGAGGTGGTTGGTGGGCTCGTCGAGGATGAGCAGGTCGGGCTCTCCTGCCAGCACGCTCGACAGGGCGATGCGCTTCACCTGTCCACCACTCAGTTGCTCGGCGGGTCGGTTGGCTTCCTCCTCCGTAATTTTCATCAAGGTGAGGTATTGCTTGTAGTGCAGTCGGAAGTCTTCGTCCTTCCTTGCTATCTCGTGGGCATTGATGGTGGGAGTCTGTTCCAGATAGCCCACCTTGAGGTCGTTGCGGAAAATCATGGTGCCGCCATCGTCACCCTCCTTGCCTGCTATGATGCTAAGGAGCGTCGATTTTCCCGTTCCGTTCTTGGCAATGAGTCCAATGTGCTCACGCTCATTGACGGTGAACGAGATGTTCTCAAACAGCACACGATGTCCGATGCGTTTGGTCAGTCCTTTGATTTCGAGGTAGGGGCTTGCCATGTTAGGGTAAGAGTTTTTGTTCTGTCGCTGTCAATCGGCGGAATTGCTCTGCATGGTGGATGTGTTGCTCAAAGAGGTGGATGATACCTTCTTGCTCCAACATCGCGTTGGGCTCGGCTATCACCTTATAGCCTGCTTCTTGCAACATCTTGATCCATTCTCCGCCTATCATCTTGTTCGCCTCGGCATTGAAAGGGACGAGATGCACCTTCTTGAGTTTTTGGTTTTTCAGTTGCTTGATCAGATGGGCGAGCGAGGGATGGCCATCGATGGTGGCGAGGAACCAATCCTGCCCCTGGTCGCGGAGTATGTAGTCAAGCATGGTGTAGGTGGCATCGCTCTCTTCGTCCGATCCGTTGCATACGAGCACATTCACTTGTTTAGGCATGCTGAAGGTGTTGATGACCATATTCGCTACTTCTTGGTAGTCGGTGAGGCCACTCAACAGCGGCTCCCCCAATCTCATCTGCTTGAACTTCCCCTTGGCTGTTTCCACCAGATGGCGCAGGTATTGCATGTCGAGATCGTTCGTGATGCTCGATGGTTGTACCAGCACATGGGTGTAGCCATCCTTCTGCAGTTGACTGAAGAGTTGGTCGGGGTCTGAAGCCTGTCCCATCTTGCCCTGATTGGTACAAGCCTCGCGATAGTCATAGTTGGGATAAAGCTCATGCAGTCGCAGGTTGAGACGGTCGATGCCTTGCTGACCGATACCGCTGGTGGCATCTTTGTGTACTGCCACGATGACAGCTTTGTCATCTTCGCGCATGGTTTCGAACATGTCTTGCTCCATTTCGGATGTTTGAGCCGAAATAGACATGCTGCCCATGAACAGGGAGAGGAGAAATGTGAAGAATCTATTCATACTGGGTGAAGTGGGCAGCCTCGCGGATGGCTGAGATTTGATGTTTGGTGATGGCAGGCACAATCATCTTGATGAGATGTTCGATTTTCTCCACCTTGATGCTTTCCTTGCCTTGTTCAATCAGACGGTAGGAACCATCGCCAGGGATGCGAACTTTCACATCTGTGCTGGCTTGCGTGCCTTCAGCTTTCTCGACAGGTTTAATTCCGTTGCGCACGAGTGCCTTGCAGCAGAGGCGATATTGTTGAGAGTCCGAACCTTCCACCACCAGGTCGCGTGCCGTCTCATGCTCGATGGAGAAGGTGCAAGATTCGCGGTCATACGTCATGCCCTCCTTGGCAAAATACGTCTCGATGCTGCCGTCGAGGCTCAAGTCCTCAGGAGTGCCAGTGGTCAGTCCCCTCTCTGGGTCAATCAGCCACACTTGGTCGGCCACTTGCAAGGCATGTTCCAAGTCGTGGGTGCTCATGAAGATGGTCTTCTTCAGCGCCTTGGCCAGACGGTGGAGCAGGAGCATCATGGCAATTTTACTCGGATAATCGAGATAGGCAGTAGGTTCGTCGAGGAAGATGATGGGCGTCTCTTGGGCGATGGCCTTGGCAATCATCACCTTCTGTCGCTCACCGTCAGAGAGCGTCTGCATTTTCCGTTTGGCCAACTCCTCGATGCCAACCCATCCGAAACATTTCTTGATGACCGTCTTGTCCTTCTCGTTCAGCCGTCCCCAAAAACCGGTGTAGGGGCTGCGTCCCATCGCCACCACTTCCTCGGCCGTCATGTTCTTGATGTCGGAATTGTCGGTCAGCACCACACTGATGAGTTTTGCCAATTCCTTGCTCGTGTACTTCTTCAGGTCGCGTCCCTGTACCTCGACTGTTCCTCCCAAAGCGGGTTGGAAGGCTGCCAACGTGCGCAGCAAAGTCGATTTGCCCGCACCATTAGGGCCAAGCAGGCAAATCATCTCGCTGCTGTTCAGCGATGCGTTCAGATTTTTGGCGATGACTTTCTCACCGCCCTTCACATGATAACCTGTTGTCAGGTTCTTCAATTCAACGGATATGCTCATAATGGGTGCAAAGTTACGAAATTTACCCGATTATTTCCTAAATTATGTTACATTTTTAATTATTCTTTGAAAATATTTGGTCGGTTAGGTTTTTTGCCCTACATTCGCAAAGTAAATGAAACTAACCTCAACAATGCAAACATAGTCGATAAAGTGATCGTATGGACAAAAGAAACTTTTGTATAATACTTGCAGGCGGACAAGGCTCCCGTTTGTGGCCCATGAGTCGCGAGAAGAAGCCAAAGCAGTTTATTGATGTGCTGGGCACAGGAAAATCGTTTCTGCAGATGACGTATGAACGGTTTGCTGCTTTCATTGATGCAGACAACATCATTATTGTGACGAACGAGTCTTATCGCCAGTTGGTGATAGATCAGATTCCTGGTATTAAATATGAGAATGTGCTGATGGAGCCGATGCGGCGCAACACCGTTCCTGCGGTCACGTGGGCTGCGCTGGAGGTGAAACGTCGTTGTCCAGAGGGCAGGCTCATCGTCAGTCCTTCCGATCAGAACATCACCGATCATGAAGCCTTCCAGCAAGATGTGCTTCGAGGACTTGATTTCGTGGGGTGCAGAGATGCGTTGCTGACGATGGGCGCCAAACCTACCCGTCCGGAGATCTCCTACGGATACATTCAGATGGCCGACTTGGTGGAGGAAGGGTTGCCCATCTACAAGGTGCAGAGTTTCACAGAGAAGCCTGCCAATGAGTTCGCCAAGATATTCTACGAGAGTGGCGAGTTCTTGTGGAACACGGGTCTCTTCCTGTGGAGTGCTGACACCTTCCTGAATGCGGTGAAGGGAGCCAGCGAAGAGTTTGCAGGTATCGTGCAGCGGGTCATTGATGCATACGACAGTGGTGTCTATATGGCCGATCTGCTGATGGAGCTCTTCACCAAGTGCCCCAACATGAGCCTCGAACAGAGCGTGCTCGAAAAGTCCGACAACGTGGATGTGATGCTCAGCCACTTCGGATGGGCTGATTTAGGTACTTGGGCTGCTGTGCACGATGCGCTGCCCAAGTCCGACATGGGCAACGTGGTCATCGACTCCAAGTCGCTCCTCTACGACTGCCACGATTGCATCATCAAACTGCCCGATGGACACGTCGCTGTGGTGCAGGGACTGGATGACTATGTGGTGGTGGAAGAGGGCAACGTCCTCGTCATCTGCAAAAAGGGTGACCAGAAGAACATCCGTAAGTTCGTGAACGATGCCCAACTGAACCTCGGAGAAGAATTCGTCTAAACATGATACCACCACGGATTAACTTGAATCACTAACAACGGATTGAACGTTAACCCCCGATTGATATTTAATAACAACGGATTGCACTAATTTGACGGATTGGCTGACGCGGTGTACGTACATTCCGCATGGCCAATCCGTCAAATTAGTGCAATCCGTTGTAAACAGCCCATTGTCTGTCATCGTTCAGAAGCCATGCTGAGTGCTCAGCCTATCGTCTGTAATCGTTCAGAAGCCCCTCTCAGCCCTGAGAGGCATCCTTGTCTGCTCTCAGAAGGGTCTCTCAGCCCTGAGGGGCACTCTTGTCTGCTCTCAGAAGGGTCTCTCAGCCCTGAGGGGCACTCTTGTCTGCTCTCAGAAGACCCTCTCAGCCCTGAGGGGCACTCTTGTCTGCTCTCAGAAGACCCTCTCAGCCCTGAGAGGCATCCTTGTCTGCTCTCAGAAGACTCTCTCAAAAGCACATGCTTCTCAATAAAAAAAGAAAACGAGAGGTTTTCTGAAGTTGCGACTATGACTTGTTTTCAGAATCTGAGGATTTTTTTGCCGTTCTGGATATAGATTCCTTTGTGTGGATGACTCACCCGACGGCCTTGGAGGTCGTAGAAAGGTGCATCGGCATCGGGGGCATCGATGGTGCTGATGGCCGTCGTGGTACCCTTGGAAGTGACGATGGTGCCGGGTTTGACAACGAGGTCGAGCAACTTGATGAAGTCGAGGTCTCCATAGTCTATCATCACCACGAGATGAAGCTCGGTAGGCTCTTGGATGGCTGTCAGGTCGCTTTCGAGGATGGCTTGGACTTCATCAGATTGTCCTGGCAAAAAGCCCAATAAGGAGTAGGGGGTGGTATCGTACCCACCATTCTCTCTGCCGTCGTTGCCTATGCGTGCATAGATCTTGCCCATGAACAAGCGCTTATCGTTGCTCTTGAGGGATAGTGTACATTCTACGGCTTTCGTCATGTCCTTCTCATCGGCCTTGTACACCACCTTGTAGTCCGTCACTTCGATGTCATAGTAGTGAGGTTCTTTGTCGACGGTCAGCGTTGTGGTGGCCAGAGGGTAGCCGGTGGAAGATCTGCACAGCCGCAATTCTATGTCGCCTTGATAGGGGACGGTAAAGGGATAGCGCAGCGTGATTTTCTCCTTGGGCTGTAGTTCCCATTCTCTTTTTCCATCCTCTTCCATGCCTACATCGCCGAATTTATTGTTGCCCGGTCGCCCGTATAAGAGGGCGCTCTTCGGCATCTTAACCTCGCTATCACCTTCGTTCTCCACCTCCACCACCAATGTACACTCGTCGAGTGGAGCCTGTTCGTCGCCCTCCAAATAGGCTTTGATGTTCAGTTTCGGGTCGAAAAAGAAGGTCATCTCCGAGCCGTTGACGTTGACGCCCCAATACTGGTGGTCGTT
>JBGUMY010000023.1:0-3529 GCA_045117095.1 Bacteroidaceae bacterium
GGACGGATGCCCTTCTTCAGCGCAATGTCGCAAATGATGGGCATCAGCGTATAAACCACGTGACCAGTGCCGACGAGTACTGTCAGGAAGAACGTGCACAGCGGAGCGAGGAACGTGATGCGGTCGGGATGCTTACGCAGCATCTTCTCCGCAATCTGAATGAGCCAGTCCATACCCCCGGAAGCCTGCATAATGCCGGCGCAGGTCACCGCTGCGATAATGATGTATATGACGTCCGTTGGAGGCGAACCGGGCTTCATAGAGAAGCCAAACACAAGTAGTGCCAGTCCGATGCCGGATATAGCACCCAATGCGAGCGAGCCATAGCGCGAACCCACCCACAACGCTCCTAAAACAATGAGGAGCTGAAGGATCATTAATAATGTCATAGTTTTAGTGTTATTGTTTTTTTGATATTTGGTTTTTTGTGGTGTCAAATTCCACGCTCACGGATAGCGGCCGACAGTTCTCCTGGTTGCAGCTTTGAGAGAGCTGAGATAATCTCTATTTGGTTTGCAAATATAATCAAAAATCTCCAATAAAACCTCTTTTCTGACACTAAAACACACCTTAAAACCCGCTTTTTAATAAGTTTTAAGTTGTATTGCCTTACAAATATCAACTTTCTGACGCTCACAAATCAACTCAACAAAATGGAAACAACATTATTCATATTAGTCAGAAACAGACAATGACGTCGCTGGAGATTGCCGAAGTGACGGGAAAGCCACACAATGATGTGCTGAAAGCCATCAGAAAAATGGAGCCTGCTTGGGCAAAAGTCACTCAGGGAAATTTCCCCCTCAGTACAGACTTGTGAACTTTTTGTGAATAGAAATTTTGCGACATGACGAAAATGTGAAATATTTGTGAACTCGATTTCTTGGCATTTTGAGGGAAAAGTCGTAACTTTGCAAGCGAAACTTAAAAATCTAAAAGACAATGAGAAAGATTATCACAATCATCATCTTCCTGATGGGCATGGGAAGTGCTTCTGCCCAAACTCCACAGAAGTACACGGAACGTCTGGACAGCATCATCACGAGTCTGGAATTTGGAAACGACTCGAAGTATGTGTTTCAGTATGACGGGGATGGGCGTCTGGTGGAACTTGTCTGTTATTCCCAAAGAGATGGGCAATGGGGTGACCCAGAACAAAAGCTCTATCAATATGACGAGCAAGGGAGAATCACCACCATCGTCACCCATTCCACCTATGGAGGCAGGAAGTATGAGCCTTTGCGCGAACGGGCTGAATATGACACGGAGGGACATCTCGTCTCATGGACGTGGGAACAGGAATCAGCTAACAATGGAGAGTGGTATCTGAGAGGAAAGAAGACGTTTGAGTATGATGCACAAGGTAACCAGACTGCTGTCATGGAGTATCATGCAACGCTCATGGGGCAGCTCAAAGAGAAGCTGAAGCATGAAAAGGAGTATGACCAGCAGGGAAGGCTGATAACCCAACGTGACTATGAGTTCATCGCTGGCGACCCGTGGCTTTGGCGCACCTATTCTTATTTATATGACAAGCAGGGGAACCTCGTCGAGACCAAGAGACTCTTTTCTGAGCGATATGAGAGCAGGCCATCTTATGCCGACATGACCATCAAGAAGACCTACGACCAGCAGGGGCGCGTCACATCCCAATCCACCGAGTTTGAAGAACCATTCAGGAAGGATGAATACTACTATGATACGCATGGAAATCTGATCCAGATAGCCACCTTCTTCCCCTTCGATGGACGTCTTGAACATGAGAAGAACATGACCTTCACCTACGACATGGACACTCCTGTCTCGTCTGTGATGGGACTCTCATCCCCTGGCGTGCTCAACACCGATTTTGCCCTGAAGAACCAACTGAACCTGACGTGCAAGCCTCTCAGCGTGTATGCGAACGAGCGTGATGACCCACGCCACCATGAAGAGGCCACTTATTATTACTCTCCCATGGAGGAAATGGTTTCACCTACCTCTCTGAGCCAGATGGACTCTGTGAAGCGATATGAATATCTGGTGAAGCTCGCCAGAGAAGTCATCAAGAACTTTGGTCCTGGCTACTATCGGGAGTACAAGAAGCCTGACATTTCTGAACTGAGAGTGTTCTCCGACAACAATGCCCAACATCCTGAGATACAGCGAAACGTAGGCAGGAAGTACTATACGGTCACCTTCCTATACGACAAGACCCAGGAGCGACTCGAATGGGATTATGCAGCCCAAGTATCGATTTGGGAAGATGATGGAGAGCCCAAGGACGTGATGTTTGGACACAATCTGGGCATAGACTTTGCGTTCCGTCCCTATCGCCAATGGGTGAAGGAAGGCATCAAGGACGATGACATCATGCCCTACCAGTCTCATTCCCTCCTGCGATTTTAGGATGTAACATTACTCCCCTTGAATCCTTGTCCGATACTCGTGTGGTGTGGAGGACGTGAGTTTCTTGAACAGGCGGATAAAATAAGATGGGTCGTTGAAACCTAATTTCCACGCCACCTCCTTCACGGCCAAGTCCTCCGTCAGCAACAGCAGTTGGGCACGTTCCACCTTCTTCTGATTGATGTATTGCAATGGCGACACTCCCAGCTCCTTCTTGAACAGGCGGATGAGGTAAGGCTTCGTCAAGCATACCACCATCGCCAACTCATCGATGCCCATATTCTCATAGATGTGATTATGAACGTGTGCCAGCAGTTTGCGCATCCGTTCGTCACGCGTCCACACCCTGGGGGTAGCCCGTCGCATGAACCTTGCAAAGAGGGTCAGCGTCGCCCCTCTCAGTTCCATCTTCTCCCACAGCTCCATCGCCTGATACCGCTTGACGTAGCTGGTGAACTCGCCCACATTGTCATACGTCGTGGGATTGCTGGCAGGCAGTTGTGCCTCTGGGTGTCGCCCAACCATTCTTTCCAATAGTCCCTCATCGCCCTCTTCGGCCTCCACCTCTGTGGGGAAGTCGAACATCTCCATCACGTTCGTCTCGTTCTTGAACCCCTCATACACATGTAGGTAATAGTGCTCAAACACTCCATGACATTCATACGAGTGCATCGTGTAGGCAGGGATGATGTACAGATGTTCAGGGCGCAACTCCACCGTCTGGGTCGGCAGATGCAGCCAAGCCGTTCCCTTCTTCACGTAGTAGATGCGTGTGAAGGGAGACGACACTTCCTGCCAGTTCCAGTCGCCGTCGTGGTGTGCCAGTCCCACGTTCAGCATCAGCAGGTTCAAAGATTCAATCGGCATTTGCATAAGTCATACTTTTTGGGGGCTTCTTTGAATGCAAAGGTACGAAACATTCTTCATCTAACCATTCAACCCCATGAACTTTTTCATCCTTTTCTTTCTTTTCTCCTCCAAAAAAGCGTCAAAAGAGTGCTGTTGGTGCATTTTGTCCTATCCTTGAACAATTTTGTGAAATGTTTTCTTGCGAAAACACCCTATCTTTGCAGCGGATTTATTGAACATCAAGCAAACATTATTAACTAACAGTATTAACTCAACTACCTTTATGAAGAAG
>JBGUMY010000024.1:0-8113 GCA_045117095.1 Bacteroidaceae bacterium
ATTTCTCTAAGAGCATTGAGATTGTCATCCTCATCAAGTTCTTCCAGACCTGCTTCGATGTGTTTTTGAGAGATGCCTTTCAGCTTCAATTCATGCTTTATTTTGACCTCACCCCAATGGTTGTAGCGAAACTTATCCCTCACAAAAGCACGGGCATATCTTTCCTCATTGATGAAACCCTCTTTCACCAAACGTGCCACCACCTTCTCTGCCACTTCTTGATCCATCTGCCAACGGCTCATCTTCCGCATCATGTCATGACAGCATTGTTCACTCATGGCACATAGGGCAGAAAGTTTCTGATAAGCCTCCTGTTCCGTATAAATATGTTGTTTCCTTTCCATATTAAGTGTGTAAGTTGATTGCAAAGATATATATTTTCATCTGAAAACTAAAACTTTTGGGTGGATTGTTTTTTCTTTTCGAGGAAAAAGTCTAACTTTGTCCCCGACTGACTAACAACAATCAATTACTGATTCAACAAACACTCATCGTTATGGTTAAGCACATTATTCTCTGGACATTGAATCCAGAACTCTCGGAAGACGAGAAACAGCAGGTGAAACAAGGCATCAAGCAGGGTCTTGAGGGACTGATTGGCAAGGTGCCTGGATTGCTTGACGTAAAAGTGAACATCGATGGAAGATTAGCGTCTTCCAATGCTGACGTGATGCTGGATAGCACGCTCGAATCAGAGGAAGCTCTGAAAGGTTATGCCCAACATCCTGATCATGTGGAAGTAGCCAACACCAAGGTACGTCCCTACACAGTACAACGCAGTTGTTTGGATTTTGAAATATAAAATACCTTTCTTATGAACACAACACGATGGACGAAGAGCTTTGTTTTGTGCTACATAGCTCTCTTGATGGTGTCCGCACAAACACAAGCACAGGAACAAGTGAATGGTCAACTCTGGATGGATACAGAAGGTAACCACATCAATGCGCATGGTGGCAATATTATCCAGTATGAGAACACCTACTATTGGTATGGGGAAAGCCGTCCTGATAGAGGAGGTTCCACAGAGGCAGGTGTAGGAGTCTATTCTTCCAAAGACCTCAAAACATGGAAGAATGAAGGAATCGCCTTGGCTGTGAGTCAAGAGGCAGGTCATGACATCGAAAAGGGATGTATCATGGAACGCCCCAAGGTGGTTTATAATAAGAAAACCAAGAAGTTTGTGATGCTCTTCCACTTGGAGTTGAAAGGACGTGGTTATGCAGCTGCCCGTGTGGCTTTTGCTGAGAGTGACACGCCAACAGGTCCTTTCCGCTTTATCCGCAGTACCCGTGTAAATGCTGGCAAATGGCCTTTTGATATGGATAAGAAGGCACAACAGTTGGCACAACAGACAGATGCTTCGAAATGGAAGGATTGGTGGACACCTGAATGGAGAAAAGAAGTGGAGAAAGGCATGTACCTTTGGCGTGACATGCAGGGTGGTCAAATGAGCCGTGATATGACGGTGTATGTGGATGAGAAGGGAAAGGCTTACCACATCACTTCATCGCAGGAGAACCTGACGCTCTTGGTGAGTGAACTGACAGATGATTATCTGGACTTTACTGGCAAATTCAATATGGTGGCCCCTGGTGGTCAGAATGAGGCTCCATGCATCATCAAGCACGATGGCACTTTCTGGCTCATCTGCTCTGGATGTACAGGTTGGGCTCCTAATGAAGCACGTATGTTCTCCTCCAAGAGCATTTGGGGACCTTGGAAACAGCATCCTTCACCCTTTGTGGGTGTTGCCACTGGATATAACAATATGCCAGCCAACAAGACCTTTGGTGCGCAAGGCACTTACATCTATGAGATGAATGGAAAACCTATTTTTATGGCTGACATCTGGAATGAACGCCGCCTTTCTCAGAGTAAGCATTTATGGCTACCCATTGAGTTTGGTGCAGATGGAGTGCCAGTAATTAAATGGGTTGATCAATGGGAATAAGGAAAGTTAACCCTTAACCTTCTTCTGTTTCTCCAAATACACACGGAGTGCCTCCAGATTCTCGTGCTCTGTGATGTCGTATTCTGCTTGGTCATAGTTGCCCTGAACAAGGGTAACTGTGCCATCTTTGGCTAAATAGAAAGCATCAAAACCAAAGAATTTTTTGACAAAGGAGACACGTTTGCGAGGTTCTTGTCCCAAAATGACGGAATAGAATTCCTTACGTGTATCACAACCCACTTGCAAGAGGGAACGGATATCGTAATAGTCTCCCAAAGCTTGCTGGGCGGTATCTATCTTGGTGGTATTGTTGGTGACACACACCAAGGTAGCGAGTTTCTTATCCTTGTCTTCCTTGCTCTTCTTCTCTTTCACCTTGAATTGGTCAAATCCTTCTCCCCACACACCACTGGCATCTGTCATGGAAACAAAGGCGTATGGATCAATACGTTTCACCATCCTTTGCATCATGGCTTGGTCTCTACGACGAATCACACTCACGATGACCTTACGGTCTGTATGCGTGTACCAACCCTCTCCATCAAGGATAGTCACACCATGATGGGTCTGCACAATGGCATCTGCTATAGCATCTGCATTACGAGAGAAAATCATGAACTGTACAGACTGATGACGACGACGCATCCAATAGTCGATGGTAGTGGAACAGATGAAGAGCATCACAAAGCCATAGATGACACGAAACCAATCGTGGAAGATGAAGTAGCAGGAAGAGATGATGACCACATCACAAGCCATGATGACACTTCCCAACGACATGTTCCTATGTTTGTTCACAATGGCAGCAATGATGTCTGTACCTCCTGTGGAACCATTGTTCTCAAAACAGAGTGCCACACCAGAACCACAAAGAATAGCCCCTAAAACACAAGCCATGAACGACTCTTCTCCAATGAGTTGAGGCAATATCTTGCTTCCTTCGTTGGCAGGGTCAGGTACCTCAATGATACGTTGGAAAAGCCACAAGACAAAGGTCATGAAAAAGACGGCATAGATGGTCTTGATGCAGAATCGGATACCCAGTTCTTTGATGGCAATGATGAGCAAGATGATGTTAACGATCACATAAGTGACCTGCACCTCAACACCTGTAGCATAGTAGATGATGGAGGCTACACCAGCCACACCACCTGTAGTCAGACTGTAAGGGAGCATGAAAACTGTTACACCAACAGCATAAAGGATTACACCCACAGAAATGAGGGCGTAATCCTTTAATTCACGGAGAAAAGAAGACTTGATCATTTCTTCAAAACCACATTTATCATCTTGCCTGGCACTACAATGACTTTAGCCACAGTAAATCCTTCCATCCACTTGGCTGACTGAGGATTGGCAAGCGCTGCTTTCTCAGCATCTTCTTTGGTCACATCAGCAGGAAACTCCAAGGGGAATCGTGCCTTACCATTGAAGGCTACCATCATCTTCACAGAATCCTCCTTCAAGTATTCCTCATTGAAGGTTGGCCAAGGAGCATCACATACGCTGGTCGTGTGACCCAACAAGTGCCAAAGTTCTTCAGCAAGATGAGGACAGAATGGAGCCAACAAGATAGTGAGAGTTTCTTTCACTTCACGGCTTGTGCTCTTCAACTTGGTCAATTCGTTGAGACACACCATAAAGGCAGCAATCGTCGTGTTATACGAGAAAACTTCAATATCAGCTGTTTCTTTCTTGATGAGGGTATGTAAAGCTTTAAGTTCTTCCTTTGAGGGGGCAAGAGAATTGTCATTGCTTTGAGTATCTCCTTGCTCCTCATTAAAGGTCATGAACTTCCACAACTTCTTCAAGAATCTATGACAACCATCAATACCATTGGTGTCCCAAGGTTTGCTCTGCTCCACAGGACCCAAGAACATCTCATAAAGACGCAAGGTGTCGGCACCAAATCTCTCCACAATCATGTCAGGATTCACCACATTGAACATAGACTTTGACATCTTCTCTACAGCCCATCCACAGATGTATTTACCCTCATCGTTGAGGATGAACTCAGCTGTTTCATATTCAGGACGCCAAGCCTTGAAAGCATCCACATCCAAGATGTCAGCACTTACGATGTTCACATCCACATGAATAGGTGTCACCTCATACTCATCTTTCTTATCGAAAGAAACAAAGGTGTTCGTGTCCTTGATGCGATACACAAAGTTGCTACGTCCCTGAATCATACCTTGGTTTATCAGTTTCTGGAAAGGCTCTTCCTTACAAGAAATACCCAAGTCGAAGAGGAACTTATTCCAGAAACGGCTATAGATAAGGTGACCAGTAGCATGTTCACTACCACCCACATAGAGATCAACATTCTGCCAATATTCATCAGCCTGCTTGCTCACCAATGCTTCTGAATTATGAGGATCCATATAGCGGAGATAGTAAGCAGAACTGCCTGCAAAACCAGGCATGGTGTAGAGTTCGATAGGAAATACCGTCTGATTGTCTATCTTGGCATTTTCAACAATTTTCTTTTTCACCTCATCCCAAGCCCAGACAGTAGCATTGCCCAATGGAGGTTCACCTGTCTCTGTAGGCAAGAACTTATCCACCTCTGGCAATTCGATAGGCAGACACTCTTCTGGAATCATCGTAGGAATGCCATTCTTATAATACACAGGGAAAGGTTCACCCCAATAACGCTGACGAGAGAAGATGGCATCACGCAAACGGTAGTTCACCTTCACACGACCAATACCAGCCTCTTTCACATATTTCTTTGTGGCTGCAATAGCTTCTTTTACAGTAAGACCATTCAAAGAGAAGTCAATGTAAGGTTTCACACCCTGACGAGGTGAGTTGGTCACAATACCCTCCTTGGCATCATAACTCTCCTCTGAAATATCAGCCCCTTCGATAAGTGGGATGATAGGTAAGTTGAAGTGCTTGGCAAAAGCATAGTCACGACTATCATGCGCGGGTACAGCCATGATGGCACCTGTACCATAGCCAGCCAACACATATTCAGAAATCCAGATAGGATTCTTCTCGCCAGTAAAAGGATTGATGGCATAGGAACCAGAGAACACACCAGTCACCTTATGATCAATCATGCGTTCACGTTCTGTACGTCCCTTTACATATTTAATATAGGCATCTACTTCAACCTTCTGTTCAGCTGTAGTCAATTTCTCCACCAATTCACTCTCAGGAGCCAACACCATGAAGGTCACACCAAACATAGTGTCTGCACGAGTCGTAAAGATGGTGAAGGACTCATCAGAATCTGCTACCTGAAATTCCACCTCAGCACCTTCACTTCTTCCTATCCAGTTCTTTTGAGTCTCCTTGATGGAATCACTCCATTGAATGGTCTCCAAGCCATCCAACAATCTCTGAGCGTATGCACTTACTCTCAGACACCATTGACGCATCTTCTTCTGCTCTACAGGGAATCCACCACGTACACTCACACCATCCACTACCTCATCATTCGCCAACACAGTACCCAAACCAGCACACCAGTTCACCATCGTCTCACCCATGAAAGCAATACGATAGTTCATCAAGGTGTCGCTCTTCTGCTTCTCATCCATCGCCTTCCATTCATCGGCTGTGAAGGAGAGGTTTTCCGTCTGAGCCACATCAAGGTCTTCAGTACCTTTCTCCTCAAAACGGGCAATCAACTTTTCAATAGGTTCAGCCTTTTGACATTGATTGCAGAAGTAGGAATTGAACATCTTCTGGAATGCCCATTGTGTCCACTTGTAATAATCAGGTGAACAAGTGCGCACCTCTCTATCCCAATCGAAACAAAAACCAATCTTGTCCAACTGTTCACGATAGCGGTCAATATTCTGGAAGGTAGTCTTTTCAGGATGCTGGCCAGTCTGAATGGCGTATTGCTCAGCAGGAAGTCCGTAGGCATCATAACCCATAGGGTTCAACACATTGAAGCCCTGCAATCTTTTATAACGTGCATAGATGTCGCTGGCAATATATCCTAATGGATGTCCCACATGCAGACCTGCTCCGCTGGGATAAGGGAACATGTTCAACACATAAAACTTGGGTTTGTCCTGATTCTCGACAACCTTGTAGGTCTTTTCCTCCACCCACTTCTGTTGCCATTTCTGCTCAATCTCTCTAAAATTGTATTCCATTTTATTTCAGTAATTTAATTTATGGGTGCAAAGTTACGGATAATTTGCGATTTGACCATTTACAATTTACTATTTATTCACTATTTAGTGATTTTACAATTGAATTTCCATCATCTTTTCACTTTTGCAGGCGTGGGAGTAGAACATTCATTATTAATATTATATCTTTGTTTCTTTTAAATTTTTAAAAAATGTATGATGATATTATTAGGCTGTTGATGTTGTTGATAAGTAGTATAATGAGTATGAGAATCAGAGAGTTGTCATGTTGACAAGGCTCTTCAAACTATGTTGAAAAAAAAGAATAACTTTATTTGGAGATTTGAAATGGATTTTGGTATATAAAAAGGGATAGAAAAAGCAAGAAAAGTTATTATTTTTTATCAAACTTGTATTAACGGGGTTATCAACAGGGTTATTGACGAAGTTATCCACAATTCACTCTCTCAGCAGTTCCATAAAACGTTTTTGCATGGCTTCTTTCTTTTCTGCTGATTCGTTGTTGAGAAAGATGTTGATAACTTCGTTGAAAGCGTGTTCTGCCTTCACTCGCATCTGTGCTTTTCCTGCTCTTAAACCTGATGAAAGCTCAGTTTTGGGCAGGAGTTGTCTATTGAAATTGCCGTCACTCATGAGTTATGTTGATAGTTAATTGTTGAACGTATTGAGTATTTTTGGTGTTGATAAATATGTTGAAAAAAGGTGTTGATAAGATGTCGATAACCTTGTTAATAGGTTGTTGATATCCTGTTAATAGAGGACAAATGTACGGGTTTTTATTCACATTACAAATATTTGATTATTAAAATGATTGATTATTTTCTTTTTTGCTGTTAATTTCTTACTTTTGCACTTGTTAATAAGTTTGTGGATAAGTTATGAACATAATGTTGAAAACTGATGAGATGTATATGCGCCGCTGCCTTCAGTTGGCTCAAAATGGTCTATTGAATGTACAACCTAATCCAATGGTAGGTGCTGTGATTGTGTATAACGATAGGATTATTGGTGAGGGTTATCATGTGCGTTGTGGAGAGGGTCATGCTGAAGTGAATGCTTGTGCATCAGTCAAGGCAGCGGATGAGGGATTGTTGAAAGAAAGTACCATCTATGTGAGTTTGGAACCTTGCAGTCATTATGGCAAAACATCTCCTTGTGCCGACCTGTTGATAAGTAAAGGATTCAAACGGTGTGTGATTGGTTGTCAAGATCCTTTTGCCAAGGTGCAAGGTAGAGGTATTCAGAAGTTGAAGGATGCAGGAATGGAAGTGACTGTAGGTGTGTTGGAGGATGAATGTAAGGCGCTCAACAAACGGTTTATGAATTTTCATGGCAAACAACGTCCGTTTGTCACCTTGAAGTGGGCAGAGTCAGCTGATGGTTTCATTGATGGACACATCTCTAATCTTTATACCCAGATGATTTGTCATAAGCGTCGTGCTGAACATCAAGCCATCTTGGTGGGGAGAAAGACTTTTGAGATAGACAAGCCTTCTCTCACCAATCGTTTATGGAAAGGTGATTCACCTAAACGATATGTGGTTTCTTCACAGCCACTCACCTTGCCTAAAGGATTTCGTTTGATTCAATCCACAGATGTCAACACCATTCTCACATCTCTTTATCAAGAGGGTGTTCAGACTTTATTGGTGGAAGGAGGAGCAGAAGTGCTTCAATCCTTCATCAATAGTGGTCTGTGGGATGAATGTTACATAGAAAAAGGAACTTTGACCCTCAATGGAAAGGTCAAAGCTCCTGTTTTGTCTAATGCGGTATTGAAAGAAGTGAATACTGATTTCGGACAATTGATAGAGAAGTACGTTATTCATCATCATCAAGAATAATCTGGGCTTCCCCACCTTTCTGAATCTTCTCTTCTGATTGAGGCGTCACTGTGATGGGCACTTCTTTCTTGATGCTCTGGTCGAGAGAGATGAGGGTTTCAGTAGAATCTACACCTGTGATGCCCTGAATTTTTCTGTTGAGGAGATCCATCAACTGTTCGTTGTCTCTTGCATAGAGTTTAATCAACATGGTGTAG
>JBGUMY010000025.1:0-1851 GCA_045117095.1 Bacteroidaceae bacterium
TCATCGACAAGCAGGGTGTCATCCATCCGCTGTACTGGCAGCATTCCGACGACATCAACAGCCTCATTGAAATCATCGACAAGCTGAACAAATAACATGCTCAAAAACCATCAGCCTTTCCAAGAGGGAAGCGCAGGCTATTCAGAAGGGAGAAAGAGCCTATTTTACAGGGACGGAGAGCCAATTGGATAGGGGTTGTAGCGTACGTGGAAATACTTTGCAGCGGGCGGGGCAAATGCTTGCACCGTCCGCCGCAATATCTTACAGCGCCCGCTGAGAGAGTTGATGTTTATGGGAGAATAATCTTTTGTATGTTTATGCGTCAAGCCGCCCCTAACGCTAATTCTTGTGCAAAGTTACGAAAAAAAACTTAGAAAAGCAAGAAAAAAGCTAACAAAATTGCTACTCCTGGAATATGTGCCATAACAAAAAGAAAATTTTTTTTGCCCTTTCATGTAACAAACAGGGGAGAAGTCTCGTTTGTACAAATAGAAGGGCTTCTGAAAGATGTTAAATGTAAAATGTTAAATGTAAATTGGAAATAGTATGATACGTACATTGGTAATGAGAGTGGCGCTGAGTGCCACGATGGTGCTTGCCTCGATAGGGGCGCAGGCACAGGGCAAGGAATTCAATCAGTTGAAGCAGATTGAGGGTGTGGAGCATGTCCACATCGGCAAGTTCCTGCTGAACTTGGCTTCGAAGAATGACGAGGGTGAACTGGACTTGGGGGAAGATATTGCTTTCAACTTCAAGGACGGCGACATGCTCAAGAAAATTGATGACATCAGGGTCTTCAAAACGGAGGATGAGAGCGCTGTGGTGCAGATGAGCAAGAAGGTGAAGAGCGTGCTGAGTGGCAAAGGTTGGGAACCGCTCATCGACCTGACGGACGAGGACGGTCAGAAAGTGAAGATGTATCAGGCGAAGCGGGGTAAGCACTCGACGATGGTCATCTTCGCTGAGGAGGAGGACGAGGCATCATTAATGATCATCAAAGGCAAGGTGGACTTTGCGGAACTGGTGGCTCAAGAGATGAATGACGATGATTCGGAGGCCAAGAATATGTCGCTCTCTATGAAGACGCATCAATGGGATGATGATGACGAGGACGAGAAGGAACCCCGTAAGTACAGGGATTGTCTGATTGTGATTGATGGAAAGATTTATCCAGACCTCCATACGCAGGATGAGGCTGTACGGTATATGTTCGACCACAATATGAATTGGAGCGGAAGCCCCATAGACATGAATGTGCTGGAGGGGAAGGATGTGAAGAAGAAGTACCCTGATTCGAAGAAGAAAATGGCTTTTGAATATACAACATCTAAAGGTCAAGAATAACATGAAGAAATTGTTGTTATCAATGGCATTGGCACTATGTGTGGGCAATGCGTTGGGGCAGACAGCAGAGAAGCTGATAGCCAAGTGGAAGGCGATGGAGGGAGCTAAGTATGAGGTGAAGACGAGGGATTCGCTCTCAAGCATCATGGTAAGTGATGAGGAACTGATTTCGCAGGGGATGAGTGAGGACGAGATTGCGTTCATCAAAAAGAATTTCAAGCAGACGGAACAACTGACCTTGACGTTGGATGCTGTTCAGCAAGAGAGTCTGAACGAGGACATTCAGGCGTTGAAAGGATATGAGCTGCTCATGATGGTGAACGAGAACAATGCTCCTGCCGAGGATGCGAATATGTTTCAGCAGATGTTGAGTCAGGTGATGAACCCCAAAAGCAAACTGAGTGTTTACGGAAGGGAGAAGAAGGATGTGGTGGACGATGTGCTGGTGCGTTGGGACATTTGGAATCAGGTGGTGTTGGCCCATCTCGATTGCAAAATCAAAAAGGA
>JBGUMY010000026.1:0-14594 GCA_045117095.1 Bacteroidaceae bacterium
TATAAGGCGATAGATGAGAGATATGAGATTTGAGCAAATTCCACAATACGAGGCCAAGAGTTGCAGCAGCCATCAGTAAGCCGACAACCCAACCAACGAAGAGTGTCAACGGCTGGATGTGGAGGGAAAAACCTTCCGTATGGGTGGCACCACTCCAAACATTTCCCAACAACCAAAGCGTCAGGCTCGAATAAAGCAGACCCGCAATGACACCCCAAGGCGATGCAAAGAGAATCACGCTGAATGCCTCCATGAACAGACGTTTGCCAATGGCTTTGTCCTTGAAACCCAACTGCCGATAGAGTTCTATCTCACCCTGCCGCAGCGTGAACATCTCCAGCAACGGATTCTTCATCAACAAAATGGCTGCCAAAATGATAAAGAAACCCAATGAGAGGAACAGGCTCGCAAAGTCCACACCGCCCCTCGCTCCTTTCAAGCCCTCAGCACGGGGATGATACAAGCGCACATCTGCATCCTGTGGGATTAGTTGAGAGTGGAGGGTTGAGAGTTGAGAGTTGAGGGTTG
This sequence comes from Bacteroidaceae bacterium, assembly GCA_045117095.1. GTDB lineage: Bacteria > Bacteroidota > Bacteroidia > Bacteroidales > Bacteroidaceae > Minthosoma. The sequence continues at coordinate 529 of JBGUMY010000026.1, forward strand.
AGAGTTGAGGGTTGAGAGTTGAAGCAAATCGTAGGGCTGTGGCACTACCAAAAGCATTGCTCCAATCAGGGCTGACTGCCTCGTAAGAGACGATGGCCTTGGGCGTCTGGCGATAGGCGTGCCAAAAGTCCTCATCTTCTTTCTGCACCCTATCCATATTGATAGGCAGGTCGCTGTCCCAATCCGTACAGTTCTCCACACGGGTCAGTCCTGGAAAATCGGTCATGAGCAGACTGTCGTGCATGAAGGACGCGAGGGGAACAATCCGCTTCACCCTCAACGTCTGTTCTTCGGTGTCAAGGTTCTTCAACTGCTTGGTGATGAAATAGTCCATGCGGATGGAGTCACCTTCGTGGACACGCAGACGCTCAGCGGCATAATCGGACAGAATCATATCTTGTCCCTCCAGCGGTTCTCCTTCCCACTCGTTGATGGCCGTCACAAAGGAATACGGTATGGTGTCTGTCTCTGATATCAAGTCGTTGACAAAGTAAGAAAGATAAATAGTTGCGAGGGGCGAGGGGTGAGGAGCAAGTTTATTGACGATGGAATGGGGAATGAAGACGCCATCGTAGGTAAGCATCGAGTCGGTCAAGTGGATGCCAGACTGTTCAGGAGTCCAACAGGCTACCAATTGTTCCTCCTCTATGATGTCATCAGAGAGCACCAAATTGATTTTTCCCTCCAACTCCATCTTCTCAGCCAACTGCCGACGGTCGATGAACACATTCAAGGGGAGGGTTTGTTCATTCTTCAACAGCAAGTTACCACCCTCTTCCACACTTTTCACACCAGCCACATGAACACGCATTTGAGTAGCATAACTTTTAGTCACAAAGAGGCTTCCCGATGGAACCAAGTTGTGAGCAGGAAGATGCAGCACCATGTCCTCCTGATTGTCCAATTTCTGACGAAGCGGCTCGTTGACCATCACCTCACCTGTCGCCAAATTCTCGGCATCTGTGCCCCATACATAAACAGGAAGCAATTTGTCTCCGATGGACACAAAACCATCCATTAACAGATAACCCTGTGCATGATTCATCAACGGATGCAGTATCAGAGTCTCGCTCATGAAACCCGTTCCGCTGGTGATGATGGTCTCAGTCTTGCCCAACCGTTCACTCACCCGCTGCACCAACGTGCCACGCACAGATTCGCCCAACAATAGGCTACCCGTCAACACCGCCGTCATCAGAATGACAGCGAAAGTGACCAGACGATAGAAACGTCGGTAGTGCTTGCGGCTTTGTGACTGAAACATTGGTTATTGTTTATGGGTTATTAATGATGAGTTAGCTTTCCGCCCTTCAGCAGATAGGTCTTGTGGGCGATTTTGGCCATCTCTGCGGAATGGGTTGCCATGATGATAGTGGAATGGAACTGGGTGTTCACTTGCTGAAAGAGGGAGGCAATGGTCTGCGCATTGGCAGCATCCAGTTGTCCCGTAGGTTCGTCAGCCAATAAAATGGCAGGCTGGTTGATGAGAGCCCGACAAATGGCCACACGTGTCTGTTCACCGCCAGAAAGTTGTGTGACAGGACTATCTTTCAAGGAGAGGATGCCCATAAAATCCAGCAAATCCAACGCACGATGCTTTTCTTCTTCCGTTGAAACTTTCTTAGTGGCAAGCGTGGGGAGCAAGATGTTCTGCAAGACCGTGAACTGCGGCAGCAAACGATGATCTTGATAGACGAAGCCTATCTCTTTGTTGCGCAAATGGCAGAGCCTTTCTTTTGTCACTTCTTCACCACGTATCAAGTAACGTCCCTCATCGGCAGGCAACAATGTCCCAAGGATGTTAAGCAGCGTAGTCTTCCCTACCCCCGACTCTCCTGTGATGGCAATGAACTCGCCCTCGCCCACTTGCAGCGAGAGGCCGTCGAGCACAGTCAGTTCACGTTGTCCGTCAGCAAATCGTTTCGTAATATTCTCTAAGCAAAGCATAGCAATGTTCCTCTACTGGTTAATATATAAAAGCGGTCGCCAATGATGGCAGGTGAGGCAATAATGGATTCCCCCATCTCGTAATGCCACAGTTCAGTTCCATCCTCGCTATCAAGTATGGACACATGACCATCCTTGGTACAAACAAGTACCTTGTCCTGTGCCACGAGTGGTGAACACTCGCCCGTCATGCCTCGCAACATCTTCTTCCAACGTATCTTTCCTGACGAGCGATCAATGCAATTGATATAACGGTCTCCAGAAAGAATATACACATCCGTGCGGGTGAGCGTCGGCATCGACACCACACCGCCATCCTGACCCTCGTTGTCATTGGACGAGGCAACCAGTTTGCGATGACTTGAAATCTTTCCGTTATCGAGAGTCATCTCATACACGTTTCCATTGTAATCACAAGCGCAAGCCACTCCATCGAGGATGGCAGGAGAAGCTGGCACATAGGTGTCGAGTTCGAGAGAGTCCATCATCTCTCCTGTGGAAACATCCACCAAACGTACCCATGAATCACAACCTCCAAACATCATATAATGTTTCCAGACAGCCGCCGTACCATTGATATAGTAGCCCGTCTCAAACTGTCCCATCTTCTTGCCCGTCTTGGCATGGAGAGTGTACATGCTGCCATCATAACTCCCCACCAACAGTTGACCATCCACCAGATTGGGTGAACCTGAAATCTGTCCCAACGTCTCGAAATCCCACACCTCACGTTGCTGGGCAATGGAGAAAGCATTGACATGACCATCAATCCTGCCCACATATAAGATAGAATCATTCACCACAAACGAAGCCTCCACCGTTGTTCCAAAATCATGCACCAGCAATGAATCCCCCTCAGGAGAAAATCGACGTAGCCGTCCCTTCCTGTCGAGCGTATAGACCCATCCATCATACACGATGGGGGCTGACACCGTTCGTGACTGCACAGTCTTGCTCCATAACAATTGCGGTGCATCAGGCAAGACACAATCGGTATAGCCACACAAGGAAGGCGACCCACGGAAAATCGCCCAATCCTGAGTCTGTTCCCCTGTTGCATACTCATTCACCACTGCACAACTGACGCACATACAAAGCACCAGTGGGACATAAATCAGCCATCTTTTCATTGATATTCTTTTTGTTTTCTTCAGGAATCACCACCTGCATATTAAAGCCTCGATTCTGAAACGTAAAACCGTCCTGAGAATTGTACACACACAAACCACAACGGATGCACTTGGCTGGTTCGAAATACAAGTTTCCGTTCACATGAATCGGTTCCTTCTGCTCAACAGGTGCCAGAGGACCATAATGCGTCCACTTCGCCTTCATCTGCACAGACAATTCTCGTAGCTTGCACTTTGCCTTACCCTCACACCCACCACAGCGAGCACGATGGTCGCTCAGGAGCAATTCTATTCCCATGCGTCGCAAGGCAATCACCTCATCAGAATCCACATCGATGCGCATTCCCTCTGTGGGATATGTGGCACAACTGGGTATCATCTGATTGTTCGCCTCGTTACGAACCATGCACACCATACACGAAGCTTCATGCTTGTCATTAGGAGCATAACACAACGAGGGAATATCATACCCCGCCTCACGCAGTTCCTCGATGAGCACACGCTGGCCGCTGACTTCCAGCTCTTTATCGTTGACTATAATCTTCATATCTAAACTCTAAACTCCAAACCCTAAACTCTAAACTCCAAACCCTAAACTCTAAACCCTCACCTTGACTATTGCTTTATAATCGCACTCACCCACACAGAGTCCACATTGCGTACACTTCTCCGTATCGATGACATGCTTTTCGTAGGGTGTATAGGCAATGGCTTCGCTCGGACAAGAACGAGCACACTTCGTACAGCCCACACAATCGTCTGTAATCTCCAACTTCACCATCTGCTTACAGGAGCCTGTACGGCAAATACCCTGCACATGTTCCTCGTACTCCTGACGAAAATAGCGCAATGTCGAGAGCACAGGATTGGGAGCCGTTTTGCCAAGTCCACACAGAGCAGCCCGTTTGATGCTCAACGCCAACTCCTCCAGAAGATCGATGTCCTCCATCTTTGCTTTTCCTGTTGTCAGACGGTCGAGAATATCAAGCATACGACGGATGCCGACACGACAAAATGTACATTTTCCACACGACTCCGAACAGGTGAAATTCGTGAAGTATCGAGCCACATCCACCATGCAACTACTTTCGCTCAGCACCACCAATCCTCCAGAACCCATAATTGCCCCCATCTGATTCAAAGCATCGAAATCAACCTCTGCATCACAAAGTTCAGCAGGGATGCATCCTCCTGAAGGGCCACCAATCTGCACAGCCTTTAGCTTTTCTCCTCCTTCCACTCCCCCACCAATCTCATCAACAATCTGGCGAAGCGTCGTACCCATCGGCACCTCAATGAGACCACCATGATTCACCTTACCAGCAAGGGCAAACACCTTGGTACCAGGACTGCCAGATGTTCCTACCTTCCTATACTCATCAGCACCATGACGGATGATATAAGAAATTTGGCTCAGCGTCTCCACATTGTTAATCAGGGTCGGCCTTCCATTCAATCCATGCTGAGCTGGATATGGTGGACGGAGGTGTGGAAAGCCACGTTTACCTTCCAACGAAGCAATAAGCGCAGTTTCTTCGCCACAAACAAAAGCCCCAGCACCCTCAAACACACGGATGTCGAACGAAAAGTCTGTACCAAAGATGTTTTCTCCCAAGAGCCCCTTCTGACGGCACATGTCAAGTGCCTTACGAATACGGATGACAGCCTGAGGATATTCCGCTCGAATATAGAAGATACCCTCCTTTGCTCCTACGGCATACCCTGCAATCACCATACCTTCAATCACTCGCAGCGGATAAGATTCCAACAAGATACGATCCATAAAAGCACCAGGGTCGCCCTCATCACCATTGCAAATGACGACAGTTGACAGTTGAGCGTTTTCCCTCACCAGCTGCCACTTCTTTCCTGTCAGGAAACCACCACCACCTCTGCCACGAATGCCACTCTTCAGCACCTCGTCTATCAATTGCTGAGGTGACATGTCCGTCACGGCTTTCTTCAGCGCCTCAAAGCCACCTAAGGAAAGATATTCTTCAAGGTCGAGTGGATTCAGGTGTCCAAACCCTTCTGTTGAGATACGGAATTGTCCATTCAAAAACGTGTTGATGCTCTGGGTACGCTCCTTCTCTGGGATGAAGAGGATGTTGTCCCATGTCTGGTCGGTATGGAAGGTGTCTATCTGATTGAGGATGGCATTACGCCAACGGCGCAGACGGCTGGAAGGACGGAAATGATGCAGCAGTATCTCTTTCACCTCGTCGGGCTTGATGTTGGGATAGCGCACGATATCGCCGTCTGGAGTGGCCACATCTATCAAGGGAACCTGATTGCAGGTACCCACACAAGAAACGGGTTTGATTCTCACATGGATGCCCAAATCCTTGCATGCCTCCACCACAGCAGCATACACCTCTGCTGTTCCACTGGCCTGGCAACAATTCTCCATACCCAGACGAACTTCGCCTTGAAGAGTTGACTGTTGATAGTTGACACTTGACAGTTCTTCTTCATTTTCAGCCATCGATTCGAACTCTTCCAACACCTCACGCACCTTGCCTGGCTGCACAGGACCAAATATCTTCTGGTCAATCTGTACTACTGGCGCCAACGCACAGCATCCCAAGCATGCCACTTTCTCAATAGAATATTTTCCATCGGCGGTGGTGATGTTGTCACCTTCCAAGTGCAACTCACGTCTGAAGGCATCATAGACATTGTTGGCACCCTTCACATGACACGCTGTTCCGATACACACTTTGATGATGTGCTTGCCGTATGGCACCATCCGCAACTGCGAATAGAAGGTAGCCACGCTGATGAGTTGGGCACGGTCAATGTCCGTACGTTCATACAGACGATTGAGCGCATCAGAAGGCAAGTAATTGAATTCCTGCTGTATGGCTTGCAGCAATGGGATAATCAATTCTCGCCCTGTGCCTATTCTGTCGATGATGGCATCCGTCTTGCGATATATCACATTTGTTTCCATTTTACTCTTTCTTTACGCAATAAAGTGACTTGTCCGTTCTCACCACCATCATACCATCCGTAAAGGCTGGTGTGGCAAAGGTTTTCTCGCCTGTTTCAAACGACGTAATCAAGTCAAACGTGCTGGCAGAGAAGATGTACACCTTACCACTATTGCTGAACAGATACACCTTGCCATCCACCACCACAGGAGACGAATAGAAGGGGGTTGTCAGGTCATGTTCCTTCTTCACCTCACCCGTCTTCGCATCGTAGGCACACACCATTCCATAACTCGTGGCACAGAAAACCAAATCTTTGGTGGCAGCCAAACTTGAACACTCGGGCAGATAATCGCTGGCTTCCCACAGCGTCTCTCCTGTGACACCATCGATGGCGATGCACTTGGCGTATTCACTGGCACCAAATACCACACCACCTGCGCTTGCAGGACTTGAACCAACCTCTCCACTCATGCACTCCACACGCCACAGTTCGCTGCCATTGCCTAAATTGTAGGCAGCAATGGCAGGATTGCCCATCACCACCAATGCCGACTTTCCGCCCAAAGTGGCAATAATAGGAGAACTCCACGCAATCTTATCTTTCGCTGACTTGCTCCATACCGTATTGCCGTTCTTCGAATTGAGCGCCAAGATTTGCGCATTCGAATTATTCTGATACTGAATAATGAGCGTGTTCCCATACATCAGCAGCGAAGAGGCATAGCCATAGTGGTTGTCAGGCAATCCGATGTTCTTTGCCCACAACCGCTTGCCCTCCATATCAGCACAAATAACATCACCTGTGGCGAAGATGGCACACACCTCTGTACCATTGGTCGCCACCGTGCTGGCAGCCAATCCTGTATCATCATTCACCTTAGGCATACTACTGGGCGAACCAGCGATGCCGTCAGCCTTCACCGTCCATTTCAGTTCACCTGTCCACACATCATAACAATAGAGTTCACGTGCCTGTGCATCTGCTCCTGTGATGAAGACATTCCTCCCTGTGATGACAGGCGAATTGTAGCCATGCTTGGGGATAGACGATTGCCAAAGGATGTTCTTCTTGCCACTCAGGTTCCATGAGGTAGCGATACCTCTTGCTGACGAGGTGGCACTGGAGTTATTTCCTCTGAAGGCTTTCGACGTAATCTTGAGTTCGGGCATATCATCTGTTGTGACAGAATCGGTCACCTCCTCACTTTTCACCGTATCTGCAACCAACGTGTCGGCATTCTCCACCACATTTTCTTCATTCACCTCTAACGGCTCTTCTCCATCTTGCAGCTCAGCCAACACTTCTTCGTTGGAAGATTTTGCGAACATTCCCTTCCAATCAATATGCTGAAAAGCAACCAGCCCTACACCTACCAATGCCACGAAAACAGCTGCCCAAGAAAGGTACTTACGGGCAAGGCTCTTGGTCATCCAATCATCGATGGGGTCAAAATCCTTCTCAGGCAGATTCTTCGTCTCTTTATAATAAAGGTTGAGGCACGTGACCAGCACAAGTGCCATGCCAAGCAATAAATAGATGCCCATTTTCAACTGGCCTTCCTTCACGAAATAAGCCTTTCGTGAGAGGAGATCTAAGGCTCGAATTTGCTGTTGCAGCGATTCGTTATCCCCATTGGCATCGTTCAACTCCTTCAGGGTTTCCATCACCCCTGTCTCAAGCGGCGACACCTGCTGCATTTGGTAATAACTCACGCCCAACATGGCTGTCAACGCCAGAATGAAGACAGCCGTTACAATGGCGATGTTACGATATAGTTTTCTCATATTGGTTTAGAAGCTTCCCCCGTCCCCTCCGAGAGAGGGGGGATGCCTTTCGGAGTGTTTGTACTATTGTTTTCTGTAAAGGAACTGCCCAGATGGCTACTCCCCCTCTTTCGGAGGGAATGAGGGGAGGCCTGCGGACAATAATTGAAGCACTTTCCACACAGGGTGCAGCGTGCCATATCGATTTCGTAAGTCTTGCGTCCACGCTTCAACGACAGCTTCAGCAATTTGAAGCCTATCACAAAGCCTATCAAGGCACCTGCCAGATGAGCGTAGAACGAGTAGTCATTGCGGATGACATCTACCGTTGCCTTCAATTCATCCATGTTGCCACCCAAGGCATGGAAGGTCTCCACTTCCAGCGGCTCATCTAATTCAGGGTTGGCTTCCTGGCGCAGCAGCAATTCGTAGAGATACACATCCTTATGGGCAAGGCTCAACGCATCACTCTGACTGCCTACAAGGAGCGCACCCAGCAGGGTGAACACAGGCAAGAGAATGGCAAAAAGGATGATACGTTTCACACCCTTCCTTCGCTCTTCCTTCGTTCGGCTGCTCTGAGGGGCACGAATGGCATCCACAGGACAGGAAACACCACAAAGCGCACAATTGATGCATCCCTTATCTGTAATCTCGACTTTCTTCCACGATAAGGCACTGAACACACTCAGCAAGGCACCGTATGGACACAGGAACTGACAGAAGGGACGGCCAATAAAGATAGACATGACTAACAGCACGATGCCAAAACTCAAGATGCCAATGTCGCCTCCCAATCGGAAAATGCCCACAAACGGGTCGAGACGGCAAATGAGGAATTGGCTGCGAGTGGCGGCATAGAGGATGGTGAAAGCCAGATACACCCAAGGAATCATAGTTAAGGTGGCAGAGACGGCTCGTGACAGACGGAAGTTCCTCACATTGATCAACTCCTGCAAAGCGCCCAACGGACAAACACCTGAGCAGAACACTCTGCCGAAGAGCAAGGCGAACACGATGGGAAGGATGAACACCAAGAACACATACCAAGGCAGATGATAATCCGAATCCACTACAGCCATCACCACATTTTGTATCGACCCCACGCTGCACACACAACCGCTACGGAAGAATCCGAAATAGGCGACTGAAACCAACGACATGGAGAGGATGATGGAGCGGCTACGCTTCTTATAAGCTGCCCAAACCACAAGCCCCATCATGCTAATGAGCAGCACGATGTCGAGAATATTCCAGAACAGCTCATTGGGAGCTCCATGCACGATGTCTGGATATTCATACCCCGAGGTGAAATCGGGTTTGGGGAATCTCGCCACAGCCATTGCACGTAAGCTGGTCAGAGAAACGAGGGCCAATAATAGTCTTTTACGCATGGTCTTTCAGTTTGTAGGCATTGTCGTTGGATACTCGCTGAATGGCATCAGAAGGGCAAACCTTGGCAATGGCACATTCGTTGCATTGCTGACACTTGTTTTGGTCAATCTGCAAGAACAGGGAACCGTTGCCAAACGAGGTGCATCCCTTCACGCATTTGCCACAACCTGTGCAAAGTTCCTCATCGATGGTATATTCGAAATAAGGCTCCTCCACAAACTCGCGACGAATGGCACCTGTAGGACACATCATGTTCTCGGCGGCTGTGTTCAGTTCCTTCACATTGGGTCGATAGTAGCCACCACACAAGTCGCAATAGCCACACACCCTGTTGGCATGGAAACACTTAACAGCTGAGACATTCAAGACACAATCCGTCTCGCATCGTCCACATTGCGTGCATTTGTAGGGGTCTATCTGCCAAAAGACATCCCCTTCCTTCGCACTTGCCTTTGCCGCAAGCAATCCACCTGATGCCAATGCCACACCTCCTGCCACGATGGAGCTGCATTTGCGCAGGAAATCCCTGCGATCCATTGGACTTTTCAGTTTCTTATCTTTCATCTTATTATTATTCACTTTTGGCGTTACACCTTCAACGGACAATCCACCTCACACTGTCCACATTCCGTTTGTTGGCTGAGTCGTTTATCATATTGGAACACAGACACCTTGTCGCCACCCGTCACAATAAGTTTATCTTTCATCACACGCACATCGTAGGCCTCATGGCCACGTCCCAAGGCTTTGCTGTCCAAGAGCACACTACGGAACTTGCCATCAGTACGATAGCAACTGATGCGTGGAATTCCTTTCTCCGAAGTCAGTAGCTCCCCATTGTTCGAAGGCGTGAGAATGGCAGGATTGCAACAGCCGCTGAATGCACCTGCCTCTGCACCTGATTTGCCAAAGGAGGCCACAAATTCGCCATCGGTCGTATAGCTCTCCACCAAATGCCGCCCAGGGTTAGAGCAATAGATGGTTCCGTCCATATAGGTGATAGCGAAGCAATAACTGGGCACGATGAAACCCTTGGGGCTTTGGATGAAGCGTGCCAAAGTGCCGTCGAGCTGGTACTTGCAGATGTTTTTGTTGGCAGCGTCCGTCACAAAGACTCCCTCCTGACAGACAGCCAAAGAACAATAGTCGGAGTTTTCGCTACATGCCTCCCAATCCCGAATCATATCACCTTGACGGTCATACACTTCGATACGTGTGGGGAAGAGTGCATAGATGAGTCCGTCATAGACGGTCAGGTCGCGCAGGTCGCTGGGTGTGGGGAAGTTGGTTTGCAGTTCGCCACTCAACCCATACACAGAGATGTTGTTGGGTGTAGCTATGTAGATGCTGCCCCCTTCCACCTCCATCGCACAGATATCATCTGGAGCCATGAAGCCATACACACGACGGTAGGGAGACACGAAATCTTCGTCTTCCTTCATCAGCACAGGGTTCTTCGTCCGCTTGGAATCGTAGAAGAGTCGGTCAGGACGCTTGAACATGTTCCACATTCCTCGTCCCACGACAGAGAGTATCACCCCTCCGACTGCCAAGGAACCCGTTATTTTCAAAAATTTACGCCTATTCATGCTGGTATAGAGTTCAGAGTTTTGGGTTTAGAGTTTAGAGTTATTGGGTGGCTATTTGCAGACATTTGATGTTTTTGGCATCTCGCACCAATAGCATTCCGTCGGCGTATGCCATAGGTCCCCAAGCATCCACACCTTCTTCCATCACACGTTGCTTGCGGAGCAGTTTCATCGATTTGGTATTCAGCTGATACACATATAATTCACCATCTTCTTTGAAAGCAATGAGTTTATCGCTCAAAACAATGTATGGCCCCAATCCGAAACGTTCGTCTGCAGCCGAAGTCCAAATGGGATGATGCAAGTCGTTAGGGCTATACATAGCCAGACGTTCACGCATGCCACCACCATCTTTGGGCAGAATGGTGATGAGCGTGCCCTGATAGTTGATGGGGGTTTGCTGCTCGCTCGACATGCCTTCGTTGGCCTTGTAACTCTCCTTGATGGTCGCCTTCCATGAGGCTCCTGACTTGTCCACCTGAAGCAAGGCACCACCTGCTCCATACCCTGCCACAAGGAAGATTTGATTCTGTGCAATCTGCAAAGGCGAAGGAGCTACCACAGAAGGTTGCCACGCATTGGCGCTCCACAACAGCTGTCCCCAATTGCTCTTATCGGCTGATACGCCACACACGCCTCCAACACCTACATAGACGAAGGTCGGTGTGCCTCCCAAATTCATGGGGATGACCGACGAGTGCGACATCTTGAATTGAACCGTGTTGGGTGTGCCCCACAAGGTTTTGCCCGTATTAACATCGACGCCAATCATGAGCGTGTCCTTGCCAGCTGGAGCCAGCACCAACATATCATGATAGATGAGCGGACATTGACCTGTGTACCAGAACGGAATCTCTGTGCCGAACCGCTTCTTCATGTCGATGTTCCATTTCATCTCGCCCGTAATCTTGTCGCAGCACATCACATGGCCTTCTGGCCCTATGGTGATGACCGATGCATTGCTGATGGCAGGAATAGTGCGTGAGAAGCCATGATTGCGCTTCATGGGCACACGATACCAACGTTTCCACAATTGCTTGCCCGTCTGAAGGTCGAAGCAGCGCAAGGCATCAGAACTCAGTTGCTCGTCATAGTCGAGCACATACACTCGGCCTTCGGAAATGACAGGAGCAGCATGTCCCTCACCTGTCTCCACCGACCACATCTCCTTGAAATCGCCCTCCATCCATTTCATCTTGGGCGACAAGGCTACCTGATTGTCATGGTTGGCGCCACGGAAACAAGGCCATTCCCCCCAAGGCGTAGGCACAGAAATGGTAGCCTCCTGCATGAAGAACTCACCTATCAGCACATCGTCAGTCTTGCGCACATGCCCTGCAGGACGATGATCGGCACCAGGCTGCAACTCGCTAAACGAGGCGCTGGGGTCGTATAAGTGCCAAGCGATGAGCAGCCCCAAGTAGAAGACGATGACACCGACGGTAATCCACGTGATTTTTTTATTGTTCATTCGGTCATACCTTTTAGTGCGTTCAACAAAAACAAGACGTTATAAAGTTCTTCGGAATACCAAAGCCGTGAGAAATACAATCCGATGGGTTCGCGGTCGTAGAGTGTTCCTGCCTTGAAACGCCCATAGAGATAATTCCATCCTCGCTGCTTGTTCTCCTCATAGTGCTCAGGGAAATGTCCCAAGGCAGCCAGCGCACGGCAGGTGAAGGTTACCTTGGACTTCACGCCCTTATTGCCACCCCATCCTCCGTCTTCGTTCTGAGCGCGCAGGATGAAGCCGATTTGCGACCTCGCCAACTTCGTCGCCACAGGATGTTGGGCAGACATCAGATAGTCTATAGCTGTGGCTGTGCCATACACAGGCGCTTTCTCATCCTCCGCATCTTGGTCGCCAAACCACAAGGGCACCCAGCTGCTGTTCCCCTCTGCATGCTCACCTCTCACCTCTAAACTCTTTTCCATCCACATCAGCATCCTGTCTAAACTCGTCTGCACATCAGCCTTCAATTTGCCTTCCAACGAGGGCAACCAAAGCCCCATAGCAAGGATAGCATGTGCCGTGATGTCAGGTGTGCTGCGGTCGAAAGGCAGTTTGCCCCACCCTTTGCAGAAGGTCGGCATCCCCCCATCGTTGTTCTGCAAACCCATCAGCCATTTCAACCCATTCTCCACCTCCGTACAGATCTTTCCCTGCGTCAGATGATGCAGCGCCACCAAAGCGCCACTTGTGTCATCGCCATCTGGCACCGACCCGCTCAGGTCGCTCCATCCCCAACCACCAGGAGCAGCAGCGGTGAAAGGATGCACAGCCGTGGTGGCATTCCGCTTGATGATAACTGCCAACTGACCGCCGTCAACTGACAGAACTTTCCCAGCCAAGCTTGTCACCCAACCAGACAGATTCGTGTCGATAGGCCACGAACCATCCTCACGCACCGTATCAACCAAGAACTTCGCACAACGCTGCGTCACCTCATGCTCACGGAACCCACCTTCAGCCAAGCACATGCTGACGAAAGCCGTCAGAGGAGCCGCCTCCAAGAATCCACCATCAGCAGGCTGCATCCGAAGCAACACACGCATCGCCTTGGGCACGAACAACTTGCGCACAGGCGAGAACACCCCACCCTTCTGATTCATCTGACAAATGCCAATGGCTATCAGCGCAGGAATAGCATAGCTCACCACAGGCAGATTGAGGAATCGGAAGAACCGCTGAGGCATGGTCGCCAACTCAAAGGGGAAAGGCGGAATCCGCTTCCAATCCTTCACCACCCCTGCCAAGGCGCACATCATCAGAATGGGCACAGAAAACGTCAAGTCACGTCCATAATATCGGAGCACACCCTGTGTGAGCGCCTCCTCGCTATCGCCTCCAAATTGCCGATTGAGATACGCACGAGCCTCCGCTGGTGCCTCACCCACCGCATAGAGCGAGACGTAGGTGAGCAAGGTGGCCGTCATATTCGACGGACTCTCCACACTATCGCCCCAAGCACCCTCCTCTTTCATCGTCTCATGCAGCCAACGCACACCAGCTTGAATCTGCGCCGCATACTTCTCCGCATCGATACGCTGCAAGGCAAACACACTCACCGACGTGGAGATGGCGCTGCTCGAAAGCGCACCCCTCCACATCCCATCTGCCGAGCGACTCTTCATCAGCCGCTCCAAGGCATCGGCCTGCATTTCTTTCAGATGATGGTACATCATATCGAGTACAAAGATACGACATTATTCCCAAGCCATGCGCCACGCATGCGTCAAAACGTAAAATCAGCCCCTCATGCCGATTTCACGCAGATTTTCGCCACAAACAACACACCCAAGGG
>JBGUMY010000027.1:0-7226 GCA_045117095.1 Bacteroidaceae bacterium
GGTGGTTCCTTGGACGTTTTTACGGTCTACGGACTCTATGGACTCAAAGGACAAGAGTCAAATCAGTGCAATCCGTTGTGGCAAATCGCCGAAAGAAAGATTTTAAGTCCCGCAGCAAATGAAGGAACCTTCGGCTCGGCGTAGCCAACTAAAAGAAAACTCAATATCCCTTGTTCTGCGTGAGGTTGGTGTTGGAAGCGAGAACATCAGCGGGGATGGGGAAGACGCAGGTGTGGCCATCGCTTTCGTCGACGGCATCGGGACCGTCGTAGAGCGACTTGTACTGTCCGAAGCGGATGAGATCCTGACGTCGCCAACCCTCCCAGCAAAGTTCAAGCATGCGTTCGTCGAGCAGGTTCTCGAGCGTGTAGTCGCGGGGGAGAAGATAATTGCGGTAGCGTACAGCATCGAAATCCTCATGACCGTCTTCGCCCAACCGCAACTTGGCTTCGGCGCGCATCAGCAGCACGTCGGCAAAGCGGAAAAGCACGATGTCGTTGTCCATCAACTTCCCATCCTTGGGGGCATTCACATCCATCTCGTATTTCCGCATACGCGCACCAGCCGTCTCGACGTAGGGCGAGTAGCTGAGGTCGAGTTCCACCTCGTTGGGATAGTAGATGAGGGGCTGGCCCGTGCGGTCTTTGATGGGTTCGCCATCGGGACCGAGAACCGTATCGCTATAGAAGTTCTCCGACCATCGGATATCCTCATCCTCGGTGTCGTAGTGGTAGATTTCCAGGGTTCGTCGGGTGGCGCAGGTGCCGTTCTCGCCCCCTATACGGTATGCAGCGGCATGGCGGTAGTGATAGCTTCGGTGGATGTTCTGCTGCTCATTGAGGTAGAGATTCTTGTCCATCGGGATGACGAAGATGTTCTCCCTGGAGTATTGGTTGTAGATGAGGAAGTTGTTGCGGTACTCGGATTCGAGCTCATAGCCTTCGTCCTCCAGCTGAGTGCAGCGCTCGATGCAGAGATGATAATATTGGGGGTCGGTTCTGCCAGTATAGACAGAAGCGTTGAGGTAGAGCTTGGCGAGCACGAAGAGTACCACGGGTTCGGTGATGCGTCCGTAGTAAGGACCCTCGTGCACGCTGTTTTCGCCACTGAGCAGTTCTGTGCATTCCTCCAACTCACTGACACAATAGTCGAAGACCTCAGCACGCGGCTTGCGTGTCACCTGATTCATCGGCACCTGGGTGGAGATGACAAGGGGCACATCGCCAAAGAGGTCGATGAGATACCAATAGTACATGGCGCGCATGGCACGCACCTCGGCGCACCATGTGTCATAGTGGTCGCCTGCCAGTTCCTTGTATTTGTCGAGGGTCTCGATGGAAAGGTTGCAGAGAGTGATGACCTTGTAGAGGTAGAGCCAAGCATTCTTGGGGATTTCATGGCCTGCAGTCCAGGAATGTTTGTACATGGCCTGCCACATACCTCCGTCGTACCAATCAATGCCACGGGTGGGCAGCATCGCCTCGTCTGAACCGAAGGTCTGCAGGTCATAGACACCTCGGCAAGTGCCTTGGAGACCCTGCCCGTCGCTGTTGCCACCGATGTAGTTGTAGAGGGTGGCGACGGTGTTGCGATAGAGCGCATCAGCATTGGCATAAGCTTCCTCTTCAGGAATCTGGTCGCGGGGAGACTCGTTGAGGGAACACGAGGTGAGTGCAGCGATGATGCCACAACTCAGGAAACAACAGATGGAGATTTTCTTCAGATATATATGTGTGGTGCTCATAAGGCATGAAGATTAAAATTGTATGCTTAACGCGACAGAATAGGAACGATAGAGCGGAAAGGTGCGTTTGTCATCGACGCCTAATGTGTTATTGACGATGGAGGAGTTGATCATCGGTGTCAAGCCATTATAGCCAGTGATGGTGACGAGGTTGTCGACAGAGCACGACACACGCAGGTTGCGAACATACGGAGAGCGCAGGGGAATGTTCCAGCCGACCGTCACGTAATCAATGTTCACGTAATCGCCGCTTTCCAACCAATAGTCGCTAATGTCCTGATCCTGGATGTTCATCTCTGGCGCTCCCTGCATCACGTTATAGTTGGGCAATGAAAGCATGTTCATGTAGGTGAGCGATGTGCCGTTGTAGATTTTGTGTCCGAAGGCGCCATTCACCTGTATGGTGATGTCCCATTGGCGATAGCGCAGGGCGATGTTTGAGCCCATACGTGCTTTCGGTGTGGCCTGTCCGCAGATGTAGGATTCCGTCGTCTTCACGTATTCTTTGCCTCCGTTCTCGTTCTCCTTGAAACCCAAGAAGTGGGGCAGATAGAAGACACCGAGCGGCTGACCGACCATCTGGAAGCACACGTCGCTGCCTCCGTGATAGCCCGCGCCATAGAGTCCGCTGATGCCTTTCACCTTGGGAGCCGTCAGGTGCTGCCCGTTGTAGTCGCCGTCGAGGGTGATGAGCTTGTTGCGCTCGAAACTCCAATTCATGTTGATGCTCAGCTCTAAATCTTTCTGCCGGATGGGGGTGATGCCGAAACCGAACTCGAAACCATGATTCTGCATCTTGCCGAGATTGGCCAGCAGCTGAGGATAAGTGAATGGCGGAACGGGCACTTGATACTCATAGAGCATGTCGGAAGTGCGCGACCCATAGAAGTCGGCCTTCAGCACGATGCGGTTATTCCAGAAGCCTAAGTCGATACCCGCATTGAAAGTGCGCTTCACCTCCCAGCGTAAGTCGGGGTTGGCATTGCGGATAATGCCTAATGTGGTGACGGGTGCTCCATAGATGTTGACGATACCATTAGGCTTGATGAGCTGACGCGACATGTAGGAGTCGATAGCCCCGAGGTTACCGCTCTTTCCATAGCCGACACGCAGTTTCATCCTGCTGATCCAGTTGAGGGATTTCATCCACGCTTCATCACTTACAACCCATGCGGCACTGATGGATGGGAAAAAGCCCCAACGGTTGTTGACACCCACTTTCGAGGAACCATCGGCGCGGGCGTTGACGTTCAGCATGTAACGATTCAGATAGGTGTACTGCGCCTTGAAGAGAAACGACTCCATGTGGGTGTCGGTGAAGAACGAGCTGGTACCATTCCATGGTTTTGAAGCACCAGCCGAGAGATTATTGTAGCTAAAAGCATCGGTGGAGAACCCGCTGACAGTGGTGTAAAAGCCTTTGCGGCTCACACTCTCCGCCTCAAACAAGGCCAGCAAATCCACATCGTGACGCTTGGCAAAGGTTCGTTGCCAATTGAGCGACAGGTTGCCCAATTGCTGTTCGGTCTTGGCGTGGCTGCGATAGGCCTCACCATGATTCCACACATAGGTGGGGTAATAATGTCCGTTGTCAACACTCATATACGAGAAAGAACCGAAAGCCATCAGCTTCAGCCCATAGCCCAAATTGGCCGTAATTTTCAAGTGGGTGTTGACGTGCGCATTATTCTCATCGTCCTGCGCCTCCAGCAACGAATTGGGATTGTTGATCCACAGGGCTTCGGTCACCTGGTCGAACGAGCCGTTGGCATTTTTTTCCGCAGGGAAAGTGGGATTGAAAGCGGAAGCCGAGTAAAACAGTTTCTGTTGGAAGGGAATATAGTCGAACTTCTGCAGCGAACCGAACACGCCAAGGTCGAAGGTCAGACGGTCGTTGAACGCACGCTGGGTGAGGTCGAGCTTGGCGATGTAGTTGCGATAGCGATTTTTCCTGATGATAGAACTATGATCCTGCAAGCCGATGGAGGCACGATAGTTGGCCGACTGGGAGCCTCCTCCGAAAGCGACATGGTGGTTCTGCACATGGCCTGTTTGCGTGATTGCACGGTTGAAGTCGGTGTCATAGCCCATGTCAAGGACACTCTTCCCAAGCTGTTGCACTGCATTTCGGAACTGTTCCGCATTGAGCATGCCGAGCGTCTTGTAAGCACTTTGGAAACCGATGCTGCCGTCGTAGGCAATGTGGAAACGCTCACCACTACCTTTCTTCGTCACCACCTGAATCACACCAGCTGCCCCTCGGCTACCGTACTGGGCCGTTTCGGAGGCATCTTTCAGAATCGTGAAACTCTCGATGTCGGCAGGATAGATGGTGGAGAGCGTGGTGATGTCGCTCTGCACACCGTCAATAATCACCACCGGGTCGTTGCCACCAGTCAGCGAAGTCGTACCTCTCACACGCACGGCATTGAGCATGGCTTCCTGATTGATGCCCGACTGCACCTCCACACCCGCTGCCTGTCCAGAGAGGGCTTCGATCGAATTGGTGACCAAACCTTTCTTCATGCGTTCCTGCGTCACCTGATCAACAGCACCAGTCAATCTGTGTTGATCTTCACTGCCATATCCCACACTCACCAACGTGGAATCCTGCTTGATTTGTGCTGTGGCCATCGTCGCACTGATGACCATCAACATCGTTGTTAGTACTATCTTCATAGGTATTGAGATTGTTCTAAGTGCAAAGATAGTTAAATTTCCGCAAACCAGCATCGCACCACCTCATCTTTTTATCTTTTTCTCTTTTATCTTTTCACGGGCGTTTGCGGTCTACGGACTTTTTAAGATTCAAAGTCCATAGAGCCCGTGCAGCGAAGGATTGCACGGGCTCTTGAACGACATGGGGATTTTATTCCCACTCGATGGTGCCTGTTGGTTTCGGCGTGAGGTCATACAGCACACGATTCACGCCTGGCACCTCTGTCACGATGCGTTGCGTGATGTGATGCAGCAGTTGGTAGGGAATCTCTTCGATGGTGGCGGTCATGGCATCACGGGTGTTGACGGCACGAATGATGACAGGCCAATCCCAACTGCGTTTGTTTTCCTTGACGCCTGTTGACTTGTAGTCAGGAACAACGGTGAAGTACTGCCACACCTTGCCTTCCAGTCCATTCTTGGCAAACTCCTCGCGCAAGATGGCATCACTCTCGCGCACCGCCTCTAAACGATCACGCGTGATGGCACCTGTGCAGCGGACACCCAGACCTGGTCCTGGGAATGGCTGACGGAACACCATGTTGTCTGGCAATCCCAATTCCTTGCCGACCACACGAACCTCATCCTTATAGAGCAACTTGATGGGTTCGACAAGTTCAAACTGAAGATCCTCAGGCAGACCGCCCACGTTGTGGTGAGACTTCACAGGACCAGACTCCACGATGTCAGGATAGATCGTACCCTGAGCCAAGAAACTGATGCCTTCCTGCTTGCGAGCCTCTTCCTCAAACACACGGATAAACTCCGCACCGATAATCTTGCGTTTCTGTTCTGGATCTGCCACACCTGCCAGTTTGTCGAGGAAACGGTCGGTGGCATCGACATAAACCAAGTTGGCGTTTAACTCATCGCGGAACACACGCACCACCTGCTCTGCTTCCCCCTTGCGCAGGAGACCATGATTGACATGTACGGAGACCAATTGCTTGCCTACGGCCTTGATGAGCAAAGCCGCAACCACAGAGGAGTCCACACCACCCGACAAAGCCAGCAACACTTTCTTGCTGCCTATCTGAGCACGCAGTTCCTCGATTTGTTCTTCAATGAATTTCTGGGCTAAAGCGGACGTTGTGATACGTTCCATATTAGCTGGACGAACATTACCTGTAGCCATAATTTGTATGTGTTATTAATTTTTTAATTAAATGACTTATCTACCACCACCTGGTGCGCCGAATCCGAAACCACCCTGAGGCTGTGGCGCAATCTCTGGGTCGCCAAATACGGATGCCTCTGCATCTTGGCCGTTGAGTTTGAAGACCATGAACTTGGGGTTCTTCTCGGTGCAGGGCTGCCATGCGCCACCCTTAGGACCATTGGGGTCGCTGTATTTGGCGAAGTTGGTCCAAGCGGTAAGCATCTTCTCGGAGAGATCCCAGTCGCCCTTTGTCCAAGGACGCCAACAATGCTTAAGGCTCTTGAAGACGAACCAAAGGTCGCTGGAGTGGAAAGCGCCACGCAGACGTTGGGTCACCTCGGGATGAGAACCATCGTCGGGCAGTGGGCGGGCAAACTCGTATGCCCAAGCCTTGCCACCCTTCTCTGCACGAACCTTGCAGAACTCAGCGATGTTAGGCGACATATTGCCCATATCGTTGAGGGTGAAGCCAATCATATAAGGTACATCAGCCAAAGTGCCTTCGCGCGTGGCATCGTCGAAACTCTTCACGCTGACATAACCATCAATCATCGGCATAAAGCCCATACCCATGCGCATCATACCCATCATGCCGCTGCCTTGCGGCTGACCGGCACTGTTCACCTGCTGATAGATGGTAGGCAATGCAAAGATGGTCTCTGTGCTGGCCTGACGCATTTTCTGCAAGTCGGTCATGCCTGCCCAGTCGAACATCTTCTTGGCATTGTTGGCTGCATCTTCGATGGAACCGCCACTGTAGCGACCACCCATCATGCCGCCACCATTAGGATTGGGGATACTGAGTCCCTGAGCACTCATGATGACTGCCTTGTGGAAAAGACCACGAGCCAAAGGACTCTCGCAGAGGGTACGTACACTGCCACCACCAGCACTCTGTCCGAAGATGGTCACGTTGTCGGGGTCGCCACCAAACTGGGCAATATTCTTCTTGATCCACTTCAAGGCTTCAATCTGGTCGAGGATACCGTAGTTACCTGATACCTTGTTGGGGCTTTCCTCAGCAAGTGCAGGGTGACAAAGGAAGCCGAAGATACCGAGACGGTAGTTGATGGAGACAAGCACCACGTCCTTGGCACCCCATTCCTGTCCGTCGAACTCTGGCTCGGAGCCGAAACCTTCGCGATAGCCACCACCGTGAATCCACAGTGCTACGGGCAGTTTCTTCGATGTCTGGCCAGGTGCTTTCGTCCATACATTCAGATAAAGACAGTCCTCACTGAAAGCGGCTTCCTTGCCGTAGCCCCACTCGGTGTAGTAGCCACCAGTATATTGGATGGCCTGGTAGCTTGGACGACCGAAGGTGTCGCAAATCTTCACGCCCTTCCAAGGCACGATGGGTTGTGGAGCCTTCCAACGGTTCTCTCTGATGGGAGGTGCGGCGTAAGGAATGCCACGATAAACGAACACGTCAGGATGGTCATCGGCCAAAACGCCTTGAATCTGACCACCCTCAATTGTTAACACTGGGTTGTCCGCATGTGCAGACATTGCCACCATGAGCAGCAGCGGCAAAAACAGTTTTTTCAAGCTGATTCTCATTGTTAGTAAGAGTTTGTTGGATTAGAAAATAAGTTGAATAGTAAT
>JBGUMY010000028.1:0-17461 GCA_045117095.1 Bacteroidaceae bacterium
AAAGTGTCAATTTCCATCGAGAATTCAACCGAGTTTAAGGCTGGAGATATCAACAAGAGCCTCAATGGATTTGGAGTGTTAAATCCAGATTTGGTAATTTGTCATTTGGATCCTCAGGCAACATTGGAGTTGGAGTTGAGCATCAATAAGGGACGTGGATATGTTCCTGCAGACGAGAATCGTGAGTTCTGCAAGGAGATCAACGACATTGCCATTGACTCTATCTACACTCCTATCCGCAACGTCAAGTTCGCAGTAGAGAACTATCGTGTGGCACAGAAGACCGACTACGAGAAACTCGTGCTCGAGATTACCACAGATGGTTCCATCCATCCAAAAGATGCTCTCAGAGAGGCATCTAAGATTCTCATCTACCATCTCATGCTGTTCTCTGACGAAAAGATTACGCTCGAGAATGCAGACTTTGATGGCAATGAAGAATTTGATGAGGAAGTACTGCGTATGCGCCAGTTGCTGAAGACCAAGCTCGTCGATATGAACCTCTCTGTTCGTGCCCTCAATTGCTTGAAGGCTGCGGATGTGGAGACACTCGGCGACCTCGTGCAATTCAACAAGACAGACTTGCTCAAGTTCCGTAACTTTGGTAAGAAGTCACTCACAGAGCTTGACGACTTGCTTGAGAGCTTGAACCTTTCGTTCGGAACAGACATTTCTAAGTATAAATTAGACAAAGACTAATCAAAAATGAGACACAATAAGAAATTCAACCACCTTGGTCGTAAGCACTCTCACCGCAAGGCGATGCTTGCCAACATGGCAATCTCGCTCATCATGCACAAGAGAATCACCACTACGCTTCCCAAGGCAAAGGCTCTTCGTGTGTATGTTGAGCCGCTGATCAATAGATCAAAGGACGACACGACTCACTCTCGTCGTGTTGTGTTCAGCTACCTTCAGAACAAGTATGCCATTACTGAACTCTTTGGTACGATTGCTACAAAGGTAGCAGACCGTCCAGGTGGCTACACTCGCATCATCAAGTTGGGTAATCGTCCTTCTGACGATGCTGAAATGGCATTCATCGAGCTTGTTGACTTCGATGAGAACATGGCAAAGACTGAGGCTAAAAAGACTCGTACTCGCCGTTCTCGCAAGTCTTCTGCCAAGGCTGATGCTCCCGCTGAAGCTCCTAAGGCAGAAGCAGCTGAAGAGGCCGCTAAGGCTGATGCACCAGCAGAAGCTCCCGCAGAAACACCTGCAGAGTAATTCATTGCCAAAAACATATCTTGCAGACCGCATGCTATTCCAGCGTGCGGTCTTTTATTTTGTTTTTAGGGTTCTTTGGAGGCTTTTTCAAGTCTTTTTTTGAATTAATCGAGGAAAGATAGTGCTTGTTTGGTAATTTTTTAGTAGTTTTGCAGGCGATATTAACCTACTTATGCGAATGAACAATGAAAACAATCTCAAAACTCTGTCTCTTGCTGCTGCTGTTATGCGCTGTCAAGACTGCGAAGGCCGATGATGAGCAGGACCTTTATCTGATTGGTCTTGAAGATGGTGCATACACGCCTCTCAACATTGGCAATCTGCGAAGCCTAAGTTTCACTCAGACACAGGAAGAAACTACAGAAGGTTCCTATGTGTATGTCAATCACATGTCTGCCAACTACCAAGATGGCACTTCCAAAGTCTTTGACTTGTCAGGTTATGGCTCGATGAAGTTCGACACCGTCCCTTCTGCCATTCTCGACCTTCATGCTGAGAGATCTGCGGCACAAGCTATCCTCTTTGATGGCGTCCAAGTTGTCGCTCAACGTGCTGGTGTTTTGAAGATTTGCGGCATCGATGGTCGTCAAATATCAGCGAATACTGTTGCTGTTGGTGAGCGTGTGAGTCTCTTGACGCTGCCTACTGGTACCTATATTGTTCAACTGGCTGGAACTTCCGCCAAGATCTTTGTGAAGTGATATGAAAAAGACGATACACACCCTTATCCTGCTCCTCATGTCTTCTGCGGCATGTGCTCAGGTGCAGCAATTGCCAGAGAACGTCTATGTGCATCAGGAATCGAAGCACAAGACCACCATCTATCATCGTGAATACCTCCAGCAGATGGGTATTGTCCATCGTAATGTCAATGTGTTGAAAGGTCGAAGCGACTCCTTGCGTTTTGTGTTGGCCGACGGACAGAATGTGGATTATCTGTTGAGAGAGACTGATAGCGTCACTTTCTATGCGCCCGATGCGCTGATGCGTGCCCATCTTGCTTACCACGATAAGAATTACAATAAGTCTTATCCGACCTATGCAGATGATTACCGTAACATCGCAGGTTGGGATAACCGCAAAAACTGGCAGCTCGCCAATGTGCATGATCCTACCGTCATGAAGGCTGCCGATGGATATTATTATATGTCGCAGACTGATGCGGGTTTTGGCAATCCCCAAGCAGGTAAGGGACATTTCTATGTACGACGTTCCAAGGACCTTATCACATGGGAACCTGCCAGCAATTATAATAATTCGATGGTCTTGCCTGAGAAGACTCCAGCATGGTTGCTCGATTCCATCAATGCCGTTCGCACTCGTCGCGGAGTGGCTGCCATTGCGGCTGCTGATCTGGACGGACTTGGCTACTGGGCACCCTGTATGCGTAAGGTGAATGACCACCTCTACCGTATGTATTACAGCATTGTTGTGGGCAACTGCATCAAGACGGGAAGTGCCACCTTCGACGGCAGTTGGAACGAGTCCTCATGGATTGGATTGGCTGAAACCACCGACCCCGCCTCTGGCAAGTGGGTCGACAAGGGTGGGGTGCTTTGTTCCGCTTCCGACAAGGGCAAGAGCGCTTATGCCCGCAGCAGTGAGAGCGACTATAATGCTTATTGCCGATTCAATGCCATCGACCCCTCTTTCATCATCACGCCTTCAGGTGAGCACTGGCTCATCTATGGCTCTTGGCATAGTGGCATCGCTGCTATCCAACTCGACCCTGAAACTGGCAAGACTCTCCAGCCGTTAGGTGACCCTTGGAACATTGGTACAGGTCAGACAACGACGTATGGCAAGTTGATCGCGACACGCAATAAGAGCAGTCGTTGGCAAGGTTCTGAAGGTGCCGAAGTGATTTACAACCCAGAGACAGGTTATTATTATCTCTTCCTTGCTTACGATGGTCTCGATGTACCTTACAATACTCGTGTGGTGCGTTCCAAGAATGTCGATGGTCCTTATCAGGGAAAGAATGGTACCAATGTGACTGTTGCAGGTGGTGATGCTTATCCTGTTTTGACCCATCCTTATGGATTCAGCAGCAAAGTGGAAAACGATGGATGGGTTGGTATCAGCCATTGTGCTGTGTGGGATGATGGACAAGGCAATTGGTTCTTCAGCAGCCAAGGCCGCAAGCCTAACGACTATAAGGATGGTACGTGGGCACCCAACGCCATCATGATGGGACATGTGCGTCGCATCTATTGGACAAGTGACGGTTGGCCTGTTATTTCTCCTGAACGCTATGCAGGGGTAGAGGATGCGCCGATTTCAGTCGATGACCTCGAGGGAACATGGGAACTCGTCGACCTCACCTATGATTATGGTAAGATGAAATCTCCCGTTTCTTTGACCATCAGGAAATCCAATATCAGCGACACGCGAGTGTCCATCAGTGGCGCCTTATCTGGCAGCGGTGTGTTCGATGCCGAGAAGAATATCTTGAAGGTCACGGTTTCTGGCACCACTTTCTCTCTCAATGTGGCGCGTGAACTGGATTGGGAAGCCTCTGCTCGCAAGTCAACCATCGTGATGGCTGGCTATCGTACCAATACCCAAACCTACTGGGCCAAGAAGACTCAGTAGCTTTCTCCCTCTTCCGAGGAATCTAATGTTCAAGCGTCATGAACTTATATTCAAGGCGCTTGAACATCGTTTGTTTTTAGGGAAACGAAGACGTTTGCTTGCTTGTCAGAAGAAATACAAGTGGGTAGTGAGAAAAAAATTTTTTGAACCCTTCATGTGAACTTTAGTTAACCTTTTTTGATGAAATCAAGCCCCTGAATTGTTAAAATTAACCCTTGGCCCCAAACTTTTAAGTTTTTTTTTGTTTATGTGACGAAAAAGTCGTTTCTTTGCAAACGTTATGAAAGCCTATGTGGCGATTTGGCCAAATGTTGCTGCAGAAAGCTCTCTCATGACAAAGATTTGAGTAAACTTTACTAAAACAATTCAACAAACTTAACTTAGAAAGACAAACAATCTATTCTAATATTATTATGTTGTATAACTTTCAGAGAAAAAAACTGTACAGACACCTCTTGGTAGGAGGTGCACTGTGTGCTGCAGGTTTGGGCATGTTCTCTTGTTCTGATCGTTATGACTTAGATGATAAACAGCCGTCAGGGTTGGATAACATCTATGGCTATATGCAGAATAAGGGGAACTTTACCAATTACTTGCATCTGATTGACGACCTTGGTGAGAAAGATGTTCTTTCCAAGACCGGTAGTAAGACAATGTTCATCGCTGACGATGATGCATTTGCGAAGTTCTATGCGTCAAACAGTTGGGGTGTGAAGAACTATGGTCAACTCTCGTTGGCTCAGAAGAAACTTCTGCTCTACTCGTCGATGATTGACAACCCATACTCCACGAGTATGTTGTCTTCTGCACAGTCCACAGGTTCGTCTGGTCGTCCTGTCAAGGGCGAAGTGTGTCGTCGTTCATCGTCGCAGTCCTTGCTGGACTCAGTGATGTTCATCGCATCCTCGGATGAGAAGGGCATCCTGCCTAACAACTCGCTGTTTGATGATGTGCGTGCGAATCATGATTCCATCGTGTTGTTCACCGATGCATCTAACGCTGCCCCGATGATTCACTTCACGGGTAAGTTTGTGACGTCTAACAAGTTGGAGAACGCCGATATCGACTTCATCTACAACCAGCCTGAAGGTACTTTCAAGTCGGATGATGTCTATGTTAACGATGCCAGAGTGATTGACGCCAACATCTTCTGTAAGAACGGATTTATCCATCAGGTGGACAATGTGATCATGCCACTGGACAACATGGCTGAAATCATCCGCAAGAATCCGAAGATGACGATTTTCAGCAGCCTGCTGGAGCGTTTCGCTGCTCCAGACGATTCGCTGGCATTGACCCGTACCTACAATCAGGCAAAGGGCACCAACATCGATACCGTCTTCGTGAAGCGTTACTTCTCCGAGCGTTCTGCAGGTTCTACCATGTCGAACAACGTCTCTTTCTTGATGGACAAGAATGGTAAGCCATTTGACGATGGTAACACGTATCTCAAATTCGACCCAGGATGGAATGGTTACCTGCCTTACATCAGTAACGACCGTGAGCCGATGATGGAAGACATGGCTATCATGTTGGTTCCTTCCGACGAAGCCATGAGGGAATGGTGGAACAACGGTGGTGGTCAAGTGATTGAGACTTATTACCACACGTTGGAGGCTACACCAAACTCTGTGCTGGATGACTTGATTCGTGTGAACCAGCTCGCTTCCTTCTCATCCTCCGTGCCATCCAAGTTCGAGAGCGTGCTCAACGATGCTAATGAACCTCTGGGTATCACGAAGGACGATGTGGACAGCGTTTATCGCGGCTGTAACGGTCTGGTGTTCCTTACGAACAAGGTCTTTGCACCAACTTCTTATTCTTCAGTGCTTTTCCCAGCCGTGATTGACACGACTAACTTCAAGATTATTGCCAACGCCATTGACAATATGAACTATGATAAGTATTTGAATTCAATGGTGTCAAACTATATCTTCTTGCTTCCTACTAACAAGGGTCTGCTCACCTACGTTGACCCTGTTTCTTATGGACAGACTCAAACCAACCTTTGGGAGTTCTATCTTGACCTCTCCAAGAGCAAGACCAAGCAGTTGTGTGCCAATGTCTATACCTGTACTTTCAATGATGATGGCACATGGGAAAAGGGCTCCAAGAAGACAACTGTGACTGGTGGTACAGACAATGCTGTGCTGAAGAACCGTATGGAAGATCTGCTCGATAACATTATCGTGGTGGAACCTTACGTTCAAGGCAAGAAGTACTACAAGACTAAAGGACGTAACTTCGTGAAAATTGAAGATAACGGTGGTGAATTCTACGTCTCTGGTTCATTCCAGTATGAGCGCCAGTTACCTCTCAAAGCAATCGAAGTGTATGAGATGGAAAATGGTAAGGCCATCACGCTGGATGGTATTGTGATGGGGACCCGTCGTTCTGTCGCTACAATTCTCCGCGATGCCGTGGTGGATGATGAGCCCGTCTTCACGGAATTTTATAATATTGTCAAGGCTTGTGCACTTGCCACCACCAACGCAAAGGACAATTGGGCTGCAGGTGACCAAGTGCTTGGTAACCTCTTCAACCTGAAAGAGAAGGGTAGTGTTGGTGCTGAGACGTCTGCTTCCAGCAAGGCTACTTATCTCCTCAACAACTTCCATTACACGGTTTATGCTCCAACTGATGCAGCCATGCAGCAGGCATTTGCCGCAGGTCTCCCAACACTGGATGATTTGGAGGCTGCTGAGTTGCTCGATGACTCTCTCGGCATGAAGGTGACAGATCCTGAATCTAATGCTGCCAAGGTATTGGAGGTGATGTTGGACTTTGTGAAGTATCACATTCAGGATAATTCCATCTATGTTGACGCAGGTTTCACTTCTGGTGAATACGAATCAGGTAAGACTGAGTTGATTTCTTCAGTCAATGTGGAAGAGAATATAGACCGAATTGAGAAAGTGGAGGGTACAGACTCTGTTAGCATCGGAGGCAAACACTACAAGGTTTCTCAGTGGTTCGATAATGGTTCCGTAAGTTATTACACTGGTGAATTCTCACCTGGTCGTCCTTACAAACTCCGCGTGGATGTATCTCCCTCTGGCATGACAGTGACAGACTGCCGCAATGGATATGATCCAACCTCTCATGTAGCCCTTGGTGGTAACACTGCCAACGTGATTATGAAGGAAGGCATGTATAATTTGATGGCTCGCGAATATTGGTATAATACTTCCAAGGTGACCAACCCATGGCAGTCAAATATCAACAATTCATCTTCTGTTGTTGTGCATGCTATCGATGCGCCGCTGATTTATGCAGACGGTAATCACTACGATTCGAATGGTGCATTGACTCC
The DNA here is from genome assembly GCA_045117095.1 of Bacteroidaceae bacterium. GTDB lineage: Bacteria > Bacteroidota > Bacteroidia > Bacteroidales > Bacteroidaceae > Minthosoma. The sequence goes on from JBGUMY010000028.1 coordinate 7,136, forward strand.
TACACAATTTGAGTATATTTATAAGAAGCTTTCGTCCAATAACTAAGTAATATCATGAGAAAGATATTTTCAATACTAATGCTTTTAGCGTGCTTCTGCATCAACGCAAGTGCGCAGGTAAAAGCGGGCGATATTATTAGCGGTCAGGTGTGGGATGATTTCGACCCTCTGATGATGTGTAACGTTGTCGAGGTTGACCACAACAACCGTATCGTAGCCCATGGCGTTACCGATATTAACGGTAACTTCTCTTTCCAGATTAAGAATCCAAAGGACCACATCCGTATTTCATACATCGGATGTCAGACCGTGACACTGCCTATCAACAAAAAGGCATTCGGCCGCATCGTCCTCAAGAGCAATACCGTCCTTCAAGATGTCGTTGTGAAGGCTGTCAAGAAGATGCAGAGCGGTGGTCTCTCCATCCCAATGACAGAGATTTCTTCTGCAACTCAGACCATCGATATGAAGGAGTTTGAAGGTCTTGCCATGACCTCCGTTGATGAAGCCCTCCAGGGTCGTATCGCAGGTTTGGATATCGTGCAGAACTCAGGTAACCTCGGTTCCGGTACTACTATGCGTCTCCGTGGTGTATCTACCCTCTTCGGTGATAACAACCCACTCGTGGTTGTGAATGGTAACATCCTTTCCAACAATGACATGGCAGAGTCTTTTGACTTCTCCAATGCCAATGAGGAACGCTTTGCCGAATTGCTGAATGTGAACCCCGAAGATATCGAGTCCATCACCGTCCTCAAGGATGCTGCAGCTTGTTCCATCTGGGGTTCTCGTGGTGCGAACGGTGTCATCGAGATTAAGACCAAGCGTGGTGCCAAGGGTAAGACCAAGGTGAACTATTCTTATCGTCTCACAGGCCGTTGGCAGTCTGGTGGTTATAAACTCCTCAATGGTGATGACTACACCATGTATCTGAAGGAGGCTTACTTCAATCCTCGTCAGCAGTCTGGTTTCGCCGACAAAAACTCTTCTCAGTTTATGCCTGAAATTGCATACGCTCAGGAATGGTCTGAATATGAGATGTATAACAACAATACTGATTGGGTGGATGCCGTGAAGAAGTTCGGTGTTCAGCAGCAGCACTTCGTTTCGCTCGAAGGTGGTGGTGAGAAGGCTAACTTCCGTGTGTCTGGAGGTTACGAGACCAACACTGGTTCTATCATTGCCCAGAAGCTCGATCGTTTCACCACACGTGTGGCTCTCGACTACTTTGTGTCAGACCGTATCAAGGTGGTGACCAACTTCGATTTCGTTTACACGAACAACGATCGTAACAACACGGCAGGTGCCTTGATGGATGCCATGAAGAAGATGCCTAACCTCTCCATCCATCGTCAGGATGAATATGGTAATGACCTGCCTGAATATTATACAATGAACAGGTACATTACTAAAGAGACCGGTGTTTACGAGGCATCTCGTGTGTATCTGGAAGACCAATACAATATCAAGAACCCTGTTGCTGTGGCATACAACTCTCGCCAGCGCGAAAGAAACGTGCAACTCTCTCCTGAGTTCATCTTGAATTATGAGATTCTGGGCACGCAGCCAGAGCAGCATCACCTCCGCTATGATGGTCAGATCAAGTTCGACATCACCAGCAACGACAATGATTCTTATATGCCAGGTTGGTTGCTTTCTAACAACATGTTTGCTGATGGTTACAATACATCATCTGCATCGAACTATAAGAGCCATTCACTCTCAACACGCCACTCTCTGGTTTTCAATCCTTACTTCAAGAACGAAGGTCACAAACTCCAGGTGTTGGCTCAATATGAGTATTCTCAGGGTAATTCCTCTCGTCAGAACACGGGTACCAGAAATATGCCAACCACTGATGACATCAAATCGACTTTGGGTGGTGGTATCATCAGCTCCTTCGGTACTGAAGCCGGTGAGTGGAAACGTCAGCACCTGACGTTCCGAAGCCACTATTCCTACAAAGGAAAGTATAGTGTGACAGCTACACTCCGTGGTGACTGCTCTACAGCCTTCGGTCCAGAGCGTCGCTGGGGTTGGTTCCCAGGTCTCTCTGCTCGTTGGAATATCAGTGATGAGAAATTTATGGAACCCCTCAAGTGGCTCACCATGCTGTCTATCCGTCCATCTTGGGGTATTGTAGGTCAGCCACCTGGTGGTGAAGGCCTCTTCCGCTCTAAGTATCGTAGCGGTAGCAGTTATATGGGTCAGGTTTCTGTAGCACCTTCCAACATCCGTCTGGCTGGTCTCCGTTGGGCTAAGCAGATTTCTTATCAGATAGGTTTCGACTTTGGATTCTTTGATAAAATCACTGGTAATGTGGATGTTTACACACGTACAACCAGTGACCAGTTGCTTCCAAACTTCAGAATTCCATCTTCTTCTGGTTACACTTCTTTGAGTAACTTCAACAGTGGCTCTCTGCGCGATAATGGTTGGGAACTCAACATCAATGGTAACCAATTGGTTAAGATTGGCAAGTTCTCAATGGACTTCAACCTCTCTATGGCTAACAACCGTAACCAAATCCTTGAAATGGATGAGACAAAGATGGAAGAGTTGAACCAGGAATTCAATTACAACAATGAACAATATCTGTCTCGTGTTCAGTTGCACAGCCCTGTAGGTTCCATCTACGGTTTCCGTTACTTGGGTGTTTACCAGTATTCTGAGTTCACTGAACAGGAAGTCCCAGGTTTGAGTGGTCCTAATTCTCCGGTTGTTCGCAATGCAGCGGGTGAAGTTGTTTACGATGCTAAGGGTGCTCCTAAGTATATGTACTTCAACTATGGTGGTGCGAAGGAATACGCATTCGTCGGTGGTGATGCTATTTACGAAGACGTGAACCACGATGGTCAGATTAGCGAACTCGATATCGTTTATCTGGGTTCTTCTCTGCCAAAAGCACAAGGTGGTTTCGGTACGAAATTCAACTATAACGGTTGGCAGTTGAACCTCCAGTTCAACTTCCGTTTTGGCCAGAAGATTATCAACACTGCCCGCATGGCATTGGAGAATATGGCCACGAACAACAACCAGTCTGTTGCTGTGAACTGGCGTTGGCACAACGAAGGTGACATCACCGTCATTCCTCGTGCTGCCACAAGACAAACCCAGTTTGATACCTATAACTACTTGGGTTCAGACCGTTACGTGGAGGATTGCTCCTACGTTCGTCTCAACTACGCTCAACTTTCTTACACCTTTAAGCCTGCTCTGCTGAAGACTATCGGTCTGAAGGCCCTCCGTGCAAACTTGACGCTCAACAACTTGTTCTGCTTGACCAAGTATTCCGGTATTGACCCAGAGCACCCACAGGCTGGTTATGGAGCTGCAACTGATGGAGGTCAGACTCCTATCTCTCGCTCCTTCACGGTTGGTGTTAATGTTTCATTCTAATTTCGGCGAAAAGTCATGAAAAAGATTAAAAATATCATATTCGCTACAGCAGCGTATCTTGCTGTAGGTGTTGGCTTCACCGCTTGCGACATTGACTTGCTTCCTCTTAACGAAGTGGTTTATGAAAACTTCTGGACGAACAAGGATGATGTGGAGAGCGTTGTGGCATCCTGCTATACGTCCATGTTAAGTGAGAATTATGTGTCAAGGTTGATTGTGTGGGGTGAAGACCGCTCTGACAATGTGGCGTCAGGTACCAGCCCGTCCGATGACGTAAGACACCTTTTGAAGGGAAGTCTGAAGACGACGAACTCTTATTGTAACTGGGCTTCTTACTATGAAGTGATCAACCATTGCAACGTGGTGCTTCATGAGGCTCCAGCTGTGCATGAGAAGGATCCAAACTACACGGAATCAGATCTCCGTATTAACATTGCCGAGTGTAAATTCCTCCGTGCCTATTCCTATCTGACCCTCATCAAGACCTTTAAGGATGTGCCTTTCACCTTTGAAGCATCTATTGATGACACACAGCCTTACCGTCTCCCACAGACGAAGTTCGAAGTGATTCTTGATTCCTTGATCAGTGACATTGAGAGTTGTAAGAATTATGCCCCCAACCGCTATTCTGAAATGGCTAAGAATACAGGTAAGGTGACACGTGCTGCCATGTATTCATTATTGGCAGAGTTGTACTTGTGGCGTGCAGCTGATGCGAATCTCTCCAAGGCTCAGCAGAACGAGTATTACAGCAGGTGTATCGAAGCCTGCGACTGGGTGCTCAACTACAAGATTCAGCAGTATGAGGAGAATAACCTTGAGGGGCTTGACCTCAGAACTGTGGTGGATAAGGAGGTCTATAAGGAATATGGATATCCTCTCCTTGCCGAAGAGATGACTCCAGGTACAAACAATGGTGGACCCAAGGCCACGAATTCTATTTTCGGTGACGGTGGCGCCTTCGAAACCATATTCGAGATTACTTATAAGTATCAGGGTGATACGAAGTCTAATGGTGCCGTTACAGGTCAATATGGCTCATCCTCCAGTTCTCAGTCAGTGGTAGGTGCAGAGAAGTTGTTTGAGAGCAAACCAGACAATAACAGCAGTTATTCTGACAATAGACTATTCTCTGTTCCATCTGATTACCGTTCTATCGCATCCTTCTATTTCAATGAATCATCTGGTGGGTACAATATTTATAAATATACCATTGACAACAATGAGGCAGGTGATCCACAACGTGAGTATGGACGTGTTGGTTCTTCCTACACCGCATCAACCAGAACTCAGAACTATCGAAGCAGCAGCAACCCTGCCAACTGGATTCTCTATCGTATGTCGGAGATTATGCTGATCCGTTCCGAGGCTGAAATGGAAATGGCCTTCAATATGGATGCCGCTGAGACTCCAGAAGAGCCTGTTGATGCCGATACAAACGAAGAGACTGAAGAGGCTTCTGCCAAGATGCGCAAGGTGGGTAAGCAGTTCCATAATTCTTCTGTAGCTGTCGCTGGTGCTTCTCTCTCTGAGCCAGACGAATTGAAACTCGATGCATTCAACCTGATTGCAGCAGTGTATCGTCGTTCTAACCCATATGTGAAGACGCAGCCTAAGTATGCTCCAACACAACCTTCCACGTATGAAGGTTATCACACGCTGCTGATGAATGAGCGCAGACGTGAGTTCCTCTTCGAGGGCAAGCGTTACTTCGACCTCGTTCGTGAGGCACGCCGTATAGGCAATACAGAACAGTTCAGAAAGGCTCTGTCTTCGAAGTTCACAGACTCTAATGGTGCTGTGGCTGTGAAGATGGTGCAGATGGACTTCATGTATATGCCAGTTCTTAAATCTGAAATGAAAGTGAACCCTGCTCTTGTTCAGAATTCATGCTATCTGGATGAAGAGGAAAATATCAAAAATTAAAGCGTTATGAAACAGATAAAATTTAATTTATGGGCTGTAGTCTTGTTCTTCCTCTCCGTGGTTCAGGTCAGCGTGGTAAGTTGTTCTGATGACCCCGGTGTGGAGAACTATTATACAGCAGTCAGAGAATATGCATCTGACTACCTCCAGAATCGTGAGCAGTTTTCTGAATACATCCAGATTCTCCAGAAAGCAACGGGTGAGCGAGGTGACCTCCGTCTGGTGGATATGTTAGGTACCTATGGTGCTTACACCATCTTTGCACCGACCAATGAGGCTGTTGACAAGTACCTCCGTTCGAAGGGCTTGACTTCTGTGGAACAATTGTCGAAAGAGGATTGCGACACGATTGCACTGAACTCCATTATCGATGGTAAAGCATATTTTACAACAGATGATTGTAATGATATGATTTCAAACATGCTGGAGCGCAAGTTGACATTTAATTTCATGTTGGAGTGGGATGAAGCAACACAAGATTCCGTTCCTGTGACGATGATTAATTCAGCGCATGTGTCACATGAGAATGACTCTGTCAGCAATGGTGTGGTACATATCGTGAACGAATTGGTGGACTCTTACAACGGTTTCGTTGGTTCACTTATTCAGAGTGATTCCACTTGTCTTCTCTATCAGGCAGCTTTGGAGGTAACCCACATCATTGATTCACTGAACGTCAATGAGGATACGGATTATGGTTGGGCTACTTCTCAAGATCGTATCGACTCTTGTACTTGGACCAACGACAAACTGTGTATTCCTACTGCTAAGGATGCCAATGGTGGTGGTGGTGAGTACGATAATGTGGCTTATCCAGAGAAGCGTTACTTCAACTTCACCATCTTCGTATGTCCTGACTCTATTCTGAAAGAAAAGTATGGCATTGAAACGATTGATGACCTCCGTGCTAAGGCTCGTGAACTCTATGAGCCAGTTTACCCAGAGGATGTTGATGTAACGGATGAAACAGACCGCCGCAACTATCTCAACCGCTTTATTTCTTATCATATCTTGAATCGTCATGGTGAGTATTACAAGTTGACGCCATACGATGGTGGTAGCGGTAATTTGCAATATAACTTCAACCGTCGTAAGTATGATATGAATGACTGGTATGAGACTTTGATGCCTTATTCACTCATGAAGTTCTCCTTCCCATCGGGTTCACAGGCTGGTCTGTATATCAACCGTCGTGGCGTTCAGTCACGTGCTGATGAGCGTGGTGTATTCGTGCCTGGTACGAAGGTGTTGGATCCAGCTAAGTTCCCAGGTCATAAGTTTGATGGTACCAATGGTATCTACCACTACATTGATGGTGTCGTAGCTTATGACAAGGAGATGCAGGAGGTGGTGATGAATGATTGTATGCGTATGGATGGTACAACATTGTCACCAGACTTCATGACGAAGTTGACGGATGGTCAGACGGCTCGTGGACACTACTGGCGTAATGGTGAACGTTATTCTTCCGCTGTCAATAGTGGTGTGGCTGCAAGCAACCCCAACCGAAGCGTGGGCTTCAAGCCTGGTAAGGCTCGTAACTTCTCTTATTCAGATAATACCCACATGCACGTTCGTGGCCGTTCTTTGTGGTTCTGGTCTTATGAAGGTGATGAAATTATCTTCAAGGGACGTTATGATGTTACCATCAAGTTGCCACCTGTTCCAGCAGGAACTTATGAGGTACGTATGATGACTTGCGTCGGCTTCGCTACTCGAGGAATTATCCAGTATTACTTGGGCTCCGATCCAAAGAATCTGGAGCCTCAGGGCATCCCATTCGATATGCGCCCCGGTGGCCGTACCCTGTTTGGTTGGCAGTCTGACGATGACCTTGGTGATGATGATGCAATCACAGCTTTCGACAAATCTATCCACAATATCGGTTGGATGAAGGGACCGAAGTGTTACCATTGCGGTCATAAGTCCAGTTTCGAGGCAAGTTCTACGACGATGCGCGGTCAGGACAACACCATTCGAAAAGTGGTAGGTACCTTTGTATCAGACGGCCGCACCGATCGTTACATGCGTATTCAACAGAAGATGGAGTCAGAGAACAACGAGTTGAACTTTGACTATTTGGAAATCTGTCCAAGTTCTGTTTATAACAACGAGTATTATGCAGAACCTCTTTGGTAAATAACAATCTGCTTGTCTCACCCGTCTGAAAGGGTGGGTGAGACAAGCTCCTAATAAAGTAGAAATATATGAATAAGATAAAAAACACATTCCGTGCAGGATTTGCGATAGCAGCAGGACTGGTTGCTATGTACTCATGTACTGACACGTGGAATGACCATTATGAGACTGCTGCCATGCTCAATTATGACGGCACGACCATGCAGGCATTGGAGGAGAATGCTTCAGATTTCGCCAAGGTGGTCAAGGCGTATGGTTATGATCGTGAACTTGCTTCAGACAATGTCTTTACTGTTTGGGCTCCTGCTAATGGTTCATTTGACCTCTCTGATTATCTTGATGCGAACGGCAAGATGTGTGCGGACTCTGCTGATGTGGTGAAGGAATTCATCAAGAACCACATTGCCCGTTACGCTTTCTCTCTCAACTCTGAAGACCATCTTTTCAGCCTGATGAATGAAAAGAAGGCGACCATGACGGCTGCTGGTCTGTTTGGTGGGGCGCACATCACGAAGAAGAATGTATCATGTAAGAATGGTATCCTTCATGTGATTGATAATGCTTCTCCTTACAGTTACAATCTTTTTGAATTGATTTACAAGCAATATCGTGAGGATGACACGCCAGGAAAGGAAACCCTTTCTCTTTATTCCTTCCTGTATGATCCTGAAAACAACCAAGACTCTCTGATTGAGAACAAGTCAGTGAGCCGTGGTGTGGACGAAAATGGTGACAAGATCTGGGTCGATTCTTTTGTGATGCGTAACAACACCATCCTGAAGAATGTGGATGCTAAACTCTATGAGGAGGACTCCAGTTTCATCGCCATCCTTCCTACTGCTAAGGCTTGGGGTGAGCGTTACAAGATTGCTGAAAAGCTGTTGAATTTCAACCCTGTGGAGGATTCTCGCTCTCCAGGTGCTTGTGATTCACTCAAGCGTCACTATGCTAATAACTTCGCCATGACAGATTTGTTCTTTAACAAGAACGCCAATGAACACTGGCAGGATTCGCTGAAATCAACTCTCTATAGAGGTATGCCTTGGTATGAGCACGTGTATTACAGCAAGATGCCTAAAGATATGCCAGAGGATCAGGAATTGAATGATCTCCTTGCCAAGTGCGGTGAGCCTTTCCTGTGTTCCAATGGTGATGGTTACCTTGTGGATGAATACCCAATGTCTGAGTATGAGCAGTTCTTTAAGAAGATCAAGGTAAGTGCCAACTCAAGAAGCATCAACCGCGACCTCGATTCGAAAGGTAAGCCCTTGTTTACCAACAACGTGAGCGAAACTTTCAGATCGCCATCTGGTACTTATACTTCGTTCCTGCGTGACGAGGAGACTGGTGAACTCATCGAAAGAAAGAGTATCAATTATAGTTATGTGGATATCGTTCCTTCTACCAAGTCTGTGAACCCCGCTGTTGGCTTCGATATTCCTAACACCTTGTCTGGTACCTACGATCTCTATTTGGTTACTTGTCCAATCTGGTTGGGTACGGATTATGCAAACATCGAGGATTCTTTGTGGGATGCACGTCCATATCGCTTCTACACTTACGTGTTTGAGCGTGATGATTCAGAGAAGAACATGGGTGAATATCCTTCATCGGCTCCCCGTTTGACCAATCCTGCTACAGGTGAAAACTATTTTGAGACAAGTGGGTTAGCATACGGCGAAGATGGTCACATCATCGTGAATGATACGACTTATCTGGGTTCATACACCTTCAAGAATGCTTACTATGGTCGCAATGATGAGGGTGTCGTGATTCAGCTCCAGACATACATCACTTCTAAGCAGACAGACCAGTACTCTCGTGAGATGCTTATCAGTTCCATCATCTTGAAGCCACGCGGAGTGGGCGAGGAGGTTGTGGTTCCTGTCGCAGAAGAGGCTAAAATGAGAAAAGTTTCTAAGTTGACAACTTCTAATACACTTAAGTAATATGCAGCACTTCAATAAATACGGAATCGCAGCACTGATGTGCTTCTTGGGTACGGCTCTTCCAGTAGTCGCACAGGATGAGGTACAAGAGGAGGTTACAACCGAGGTGGCTGCCCCAATCAAGAAAATTAAGCCGGCGAAGAGTTACCCCACCATAGAGGTGAAGGGTAAGGTGGTGGATGCTGTGACAGGCGAACCACTCCCCGGTGCCCAGATTCAGGCCTTCAATAACAGATATTATACAGCCATGGCTGGCGAAAATGGTGAGTACACCATTCAGGTGCCTAAGTTTGTGACTGCGTTGACTGTGAAATTGCAGGGTTACAATCTGAACAATGTGTCTATCAACGGCCGTACTACCGATGTGAACATTTTTCTGCACTCAGATCTTCTGAAAGCAGACTATACAACGAACGCAACGGCTCGCAAGTCAGTTGTTGCCGACAACTTCGAGAATACTCCTTCCATCACCATCGATCAGGAGATTCAGAACACGTTGGGCGCTGACATTCGTACTATACAACGTTCTGCCAATCCAGGACAGGGCTTGTCAATGTTCATCAACGGTTTGAACTCACTCAACTCCAATGCTCAGCCATTGGTGATTGTGGACAATGTGATCTTCGACCAGATGTATGAGACTGGTATGTTGCACACGGGTTATTTCAATAACTTGCTGCAAGGTATCAATGTTGATGACATCGAGTCAGTGGAGGTGCTGAAGAATGGAACTGCCATCTATGGCGCTCAGGCTGCCAATGGTGTGCTGATTATCAAGACCAAGCGTTGTCGTTCAATGGCTACCCGTATCGATGTGAACATCAGTGGAGGTGTGGAACTGAGACCCAAGACCCTCGACCTGATGAATGCCAGCGACTATCGTCTGTATGCTTCTAACCTGTTGCAGACAGCT
>JBGUMY010000029.1:0-3702 GCA_045117095.1 Bacteroidaceae bacterium
TAACTTTGTAGTGTGAAAAGAAAATGAGCCTCAAGAAGAGGGAGGGGCAGCGTCAAGAAGAGGCTGCCTCATCGTCAAGAAGAGGGTGAAAAGAGACAGGAGAAGCCTCCACTCCTTGATGTTGGAGGCACACTTTAATTTTTTTATTTTTCAATTCTAACTACTATGGCACAAGAAAAGATCGCGTTAGGTATCAACCTGCGCAAGAACAAGATCTCGACCTCTTCGGCGTATGGTAAGTACTACCCGGAGGTTGACCTGCAGAAGACCCTGTCGTTGAGGGGTTTCGCAGAACACATGACCGCTCATGGCGCCAAGTACAAGCGCGCGGACGTGGAAGGAGTGCTCAATCAGATTGTGGAGTGTCTGCCCGAATTGCTGGCACAGGGTGTGCCTGTTCAGTTGGGCTCGCTCGGCACCTTCTACCCCTCTGCTGAGGTGAAGCCCAAGACTGCCACTTCGCCTGGTGGTGCTGTCCTGAACATTGGAGCGATGGAGGGACTCGACCCGAACGACATCATCAGAGGCATCCATATCCGCTTCACCCCCGATCAGACGAAGCTGGACAACCTCTGTGCTCCCACCTTCAAGTATGCCTGCCAACTGGAGCTCCGCAACATCATCGACACGGTGAAGGTGACTGTGGATGGCAAGGAGAAGACCATGCAGACCTTGAAGCCCATCGCCACTGCTGTGGCAGAGTGGAAGGCTGAACATGGCGAAACCACTGGTGATGACAATCAGGGTGGTGGTGACAATGGTAACGGTGAGACGCCAGCTCCAAGCGGTGGTGGAGGATTCGGAGGATAATTAAACTCAACTTTCGCAAGTTGAGATTTAAGGAGTAAAAGAGGAGTTAAAAAGGGAGTTAAAAGGGGAGTTAAAAGGACGAAACCTTGCCACCAGCATGACATACGTCCCCATAACTCCACAATAACTCCTCCATAAATTCTTTGCGAGCAAAGCGCTTCGCGATGACCCCATAACTCCACCAAAGTGAAGCTTGCGAAACATAAATAAACTGAATATCACATGAAATTGTTGAAAGAAATGAAAAAGTGGAAGAACATCATCCAGTTCATTGTTACGGTGCTCACAGCAATCTTGAGTTCATTCTTTGTGCAATCGTGTAAGAACCTCTGATGACGATGAGACGGATTGATCTGATCGTCGTTCATTGCTCTGCCACACGATGTGACCGTCCCTTCACGGTGGAAGCCCTTATCCGTTGCCACGACCAACGGTTCGGATTCACAGGTTACCACTACTACATCACCCGCAATGGCCACACCTACCAGACCAGACATGAGCATCTGGTGGGTGCCCATGCCCGGGGCTACAATCAGCACTCGCTCGGGGTGTGTTACGAAGGGGGACTGAATGAACAGGGCCAACCTGCCGACACCCGTACTGTCCGACAGAAGAGAGCCCTCCTGCGACTGCTCAAACGCCTGAAGTCTGCTCATCCTGACGCACAGATTCTTGGACATCGTGACCTGCCCCATGTGGCCAAGGCCTGTCCTTGCTTCGATGCGAAGGGGGAGTACCAAGGTCTGTAACTGTAAAACCGAACTCAACGGAGGTGCTTTGCGGAGCGCTTGCTAAAGTTGAGTTCGGTTCTTCTAATTGCCCAGTAGGTCGGTGTAGGAGGGGATGTCCTCCAAAAACTTGTAGGAGCCGTTGTTGAGGTCGATTTGGCAACAGTAGTGCTTCAGACCGTTGCTCACCACGAGATATTCGACTTCGAGCACCATATTGTAACGACAAATCTGATTGAAAACCTTTTGGGTGATCTCCACATCAGGACGTTTGTACTCCACAATCATGCGTGGGCGTAATCCTGCCTGCTGATAGATCACGGTGTCGCATCTGCGGCTCATCCCGTTCAACGTCACCGCCACCTCGTTGGCCATGAGCGTGGGGGAGTAGCCCTTCTGCTCGATGAGGAAATGGACAAAATGCTGCCGTACCCACTCCTCTGGCGTGAGTGCCACGAACTTGTGGCGAAGCATATCAAGTATCTTCACCATTCCGTCCATCTTCTTGATGTTTGCCTCAAATGGTGGCAAATTCAGCGGTTGCATCATGAGGTCGATTGATTTTTGCGCCACAAAGGTAGAGAAAAAAGTGAAAAGTGAAAAGGAAAAGGGGAGTTTTTTACTATTTTGACTTCGTCGAACTTAGGCTGCATCTCGGAAATCCTCAAATAAATTTGGTATTTCACTCGATTTGCACTAACTTTGCACCTGTTATGGCAAAAGCAAACATTACACATCGCGAAATTGTGGAGATGATTCGGCGTAATGAGTACAAGCCTATATACCTTCTGATGGGAGCTGAGGCGTACTACATTGACCGACTCGCTGAGTACATCGCCGACAAAGCGCTGACAAAAGATGAGCAGGATTTTAACCAAACAGTCATCTATTGTACGCGTGAGACGGCTGTGGCTGACGTGATCAATTGTGCACGTCGTTACCCGATGATGGCAAAACATCAAGTGGTAATTGTTAAAGAGGCACAGAATTTGTTAAAAATTGATGACCTTGCCGTGTATGCTCAAAATCCAATGGAGACCACAATTTTGGTGATTTGCTACAAAAATGGCAAACTGGATGGACGCAAGAAGTTGTTGCCTGCGGTTGAAAAGGTGGGTATCGTGTATGAAAGTGAGAAGTTGAAGGAGGGGATGTTGCCAGGGTTCATTACGGAGTATCTGACTCGTAAACAGGTGACCATTGAGCAACGTGCCTGTCTGATGTTGGCTGAGAGTGTGGGGGCTGATCTGAATCGTCTGGCTGGTGAACTGGACAAGCTTGTGTTAGCTTTACCAACTGGGCAGACACGCATTACCACAGACCTTGTGCAGACCCATGTTGGAATCTCTAAGGAATTCAATGTGTGGGAATTACGCACGGCTATCTCGAACAAGGATGTGCAGAAGGCCAATAAGATTCTGTATTATATGGAGCAGAACGCAAAGGTCAATCCACCTGTGATGACAGTCTCCACATTATTTAACTTCTTTGCCTTGGTCATGCAGGCATGGTACTCGCCAGATCGTACGGAACAGGGGATGATGAAGCATCTGGACTTCCGATCGACATGGCAATTGAAGGAATACACGACCGCCATGCGTCATTATTCTGCGATGAAGGTGATGCAGATCATTGGAAAATTGCGCGAGACAGATGCTCGACTGAAGGGTATCAATCGTGGTAATCTGACCGATGCGGACATCATGCACGAACTCATTTATTACATCTTGCATTGATTTTGGCGCATCACCTCGGAAGGTACTTTTTCACCTTCCGTTGATTTCTGTTCAGGAAATTCTTCCTAAAAAATTTTGAGGCAATTTTTTCGTGTCCCAAGAGGGAGGGGAAAAGTTGCCTGTTTTGTCTCCAACGCACAAAATTGGCTCCATTTTTTAGCGCAAAAATCTTGCACAAAATCTCTTTCGCTCAAAAATCCGAACAAAAATATGAGCCGTTTTTCTTCGGTAAATCAGGGGTTTAACCCTCAAAATAGACTCAAAATAGGGGCGTTTTTTTGAACGAAATCGCATTCAAAATCACCTGTTCGATTCTCGCTGAATGGACTCTTTTTTCAACAAAATGAAAACCCCGTTTATTTACATTAATATATTTTAAGTATTACGGATATGTGATTTACAAAGTGAAATGCCGCTCTTTGTAAAAA
>JBGUMY010000030.1:0-18890 GCA_045117095.1 Bacteroidaceae bacterium
CGTGTAGAAGACAAGATAGGTGAGTTCCCACTGCTGATAAGTGTGAATCATTTCGTGATTCACCTCATGGGGCAAGAACTTTCCCCAACGACGCTGAACAAACACGGTACCCATAATATTGATGCCGTGGAAGTCGCCAGGAGGGAAATGACGAGTGTAGATGATACGCATAGGGTTGTCTTTCATAAACGAATTAAACGAACCCATACGGATTGGGTTCGTTTAATTCGCTATACATTATTTATTTATTTAATGGGCTGACCAGCCACATTGTACTTCACACCACCCTTGCGGATGACAATGCGACCGTTCTCAAAATACTTGCCATCGACTTTCTTGTCAACAGTCTTGATGTCGGCAATCGCATCGGAATCACCAATCTTATGCTTGTAAATGCCTGATACCTTGGCAACAAGAGGTTTCTCGTAGCCACCGAAGAAGGTCATCATGCAAATTTGTGGCAGGACACCGTCTGCAACAGCACAGTCTGGATCATCAGCAAACACGTATTGGTATTCAGTAGCACCTTCTGGAATGCCAACCAAATCCTGACCACCCCAGAATGCAAGCATCCAACCAGCAGCCACAGGCTCGGCGAACTTAATCACTACATAGTCGCAACCCTCCACATCCACGTTCATCATCTTGATGGCGATGGTGAGGTCATCGTTGACCGTGTAGGTGTTGTAATCGTCGCCCAGAACGAGTTCGGCACGAGCAAAGTCATCATACTCACGACCCTGACTCTGTGGAATCTCTACCAAATTAGGATCAAGCTCATCCTCTTCTTTATTAACCACTCCCATCACATAAAGCGTCATTCCGTCGTCGTCAAGGATCAGCATACTTCCGATATAATCTCCATAGGTATCAGCAGTAGCATTTTTTAAAAGTGGGGAATAATCATCTACATCTGGATCATAGGTACCATCGAGTGCGAAAGAGTATTGGGCGTCGTCTGCATTGAGGCAGATGTAGCGATCAACCGTCAACATGATGGCCTTTGACTCGCATGAAGTTACGAATGACCAGTTCACATTGCCAGACTTGGTCAGGGATGCCACAAAGCTGGCATGAGATAAACTATATGTCACATTTCCCTCTTCGTCTTTTGATACATCGCCCGAAGTCATCTTCTCGCCAAAAGGCAATTCGCCATAGAAGGTGCCACCCAGAATCAGATTGCCTCCCTTCGTTTCCATAAAGAGATTGTAAGGCTTGGCTACCTTATCATGTGGTGCAGCGTCAAAAGTCTTGGTCGTTGTGCTGCCTGCAATCGTAGCCAGAACGAATGGATGTTTGCCATATTCGAAAGCATAGTCTTCTGTCTTGTCAGCTGTGGTCAGCGTAAGGTTGCCGAAACCAATGAAGCCCACAAATACTGTGCCGTTCTCAGCCACGAAGCTGATAGCCTCTGGGTAGTACTGCTCATAAATACCGACGATGCCTGTCATCTGCACATTGGCAACACTCTTTGCACCACTGAGGTCGCTCTTGTTGAGAGAGAACACACCGGCACTGCGATTGTCTGAATAGATGCCCATGTCGATGTAACTGCCTTCCCAACCAATTTCGGCAACATCACCCATATAAGTGGCAGACACATAAATTTTATCGCCATCAATCTGCAATTTGCGAGGAGTAATGTAGATAGGATCCCAAGCAGAATACAATGGAGAATCGAAACCATCACCCCAAGGATCACCCACCGCAGCAGCAATCTCTGCATCCGTAGCAGGTGTGATGACCTTTACAGCGAGGAACTTTCCGTCAGCACTGATTTTTGCTATGAAAGCAGAGTACACGTCAGCACTCTTCATCGTGGCCTTCACACCGTCTGTACCTGTATATTCCACTTCGTCCATCAATGAACCAGCTGCATAAAGCGTACCATCAGCATCTACCTGCATCGAGTAGATGATAGCCGAACCCACAAAAGTAACAGACCACTGCTCGTTACCCTGTACATCATACTTAAGAATACATGCACTAACCATCTCTTGAGGATCAGTCAAAGCCTTTCCTGCAAATTGGAATGCCTGGGTGTAAGTGCTTGAAGCATAAACAGAACCATCAGGTGCTGATGCCACTGACATACCGCCAAGATCATCAGCGTTAGTCACAGGCGTAAAAGTCTTGTTGAACATGGTAGGTGCATCTTGTGCGAAAGCACCCATTGTAGCCACAAAGGCTACCAAACTAAGTAATAATTTCTTCATACACTTATATTTTTAATAAGGTTAATAATATGTTTATTGAAATTTTATTTCTATTGGGTTACCCAACGCTCTATCTCAGGATTGGCTTCCACAGCCTCTGTAGGGAAGCGCATAGTGTAATTCTCTGGAGTGAGCGTGTAGGTGACACCATCGTAGATGTGAGTGAGCGTTGGCCGCGTGGTTCGACGCAAGTCATACCAACGATGTCCCTCGAAAGCGAGTTCACGGGCACGTTCATCCAGAATCTCCTGCAAGAGTTCATCAGCTGTCATGGATGTCACGAGGTCAAGTTCTATTTGAAGGGCATCAGCATTGAGACGTTTCTCCCAAAGGGGTTTCAAGTAACTAATGGCATCAGCCGTATTGCCCAAACGGGCAGCACATTCAGCAGCCGTGAGGTAAGCTTCGGCACTGCGGAACGAACAAGAGAACGCATCATCTCCACCCTTCAGCAAACTATAGGTGGAAGAAGTGACACGCTTGAAGAACTTCGAGCGACGCTGGTCACCTGAACGATAGAGGGTGATGAAATCTGGATTGGGTAAGTCAATGACGGTGAAGAGGTTGCTGGAGAACTTCTCCAACGCCACAATACTCTCTACCGACTTGTAACTATTGGGCAAGGTGGTCGAGGTGTTCATATCTTCGAGAACACCATGCACCTCGATGACTTTCTTGGAAGCCGTGAGTGCATCGTCCCAACGCCCCATATATATATATGTACGCGCAAGGAGCGCCTGAGCAGACACCTTATTAAAACGATAGTTTTCCCCTTCAGGCCAGGTAGTAATCATCAGATGTTTCTCTGCCTCAGTAATGTCAGCCAACACCTGCTGATAGACAGTCTCCACGCTACTGGAACCAGGAATGGCATTGACATCAGCCTCCAACATGATGGGCACACCTCGTGTGGTAGCTGGGTTGCAGTGGGTATAAGGCTCAGCATAGAGGTTGACAAGCAAGAAATGTGCGTAGGCTCGCAACATATAGGCCTCACCCACTAACTGCTCTACTTCATCGTGCGAGGCATTGGATATTTCGTCCTGGTGCTCGATAAGGTAGTTGGCAATATAGGTGGTGTGGTAGTAGTTGCGCCAATTGAAGTAACTTGTGGTGGGTGACGGATTGTCATCCTTCCATCGCCAGAGGTCAAGGTAGGCATCCAAATCAGTAGACGAAGTTTTCGACTTGTCCATCAAGATCTCATCAGTACGTACAGTGGTCATGTGGCGATCCTTAGGGAAGTACTTGTACTCATAGGTGAGCAAGGCACGATATTCCTCACCCGTCTTGGCAATCACCTTACCTGTGGGAGTGATATCAAGGAAGTCGTCGCAGGAAACAAGAGCAACGGCTGTGAGGAGGCTCAATATTATGTTTCTGAGTTTCATTGTTCGTTTGATTTAGAAGTTCACGTTCACACCAAAGATAAAACTCTTTGGAATCGGCTGTGCGTATGGGTTGCCCATTGTCTCTGGGTCGAGGTAATTGTCGTAATTGCTGGCAATGACAAAGAGGTTACGAGCCTCTAAAGAAAGACTGGCACCTGTAATGCCTATCGGCGTAAGGTGCTTTTTGGGAATACGATAGCCCAAACGCACAGACTGAAGTCGGCAGTAGTTCTGTTTGCGCACCCAGAGGTCGAGCATCGAGTAGGTGTTATACTCAGAGAAGTGAGTGTATTCGCTGGCACGAGCCGTTGTGGAGGTCAACAAAGCAGGCAGAACAGCAGCAGTCTCCGTTGTCCCTACTACCCAACGACGGAGTATGTCATGATTGGTGTTCAAACCCCGATCGAAGTAGGTATTGGAATAACTGGGCTGTGTACGCACTTTCATGCCTAAGTTGAACATAAAGTTGATGTTGAGCTGCCAGTCACCTAATTCGAAGGTGTTGATAAAACCGCCTGAGCACTTAGGTTCAGTAGTGCCCATATAAGTATAGAGGTTACGCTGCTCCTCAGCCGTAAGGGTCGAAGCGCCAAAGCGATTGAGTCTAAAGAAGTCTGCAGCTGTCTGAACCGTACCATCCTTTGCCTCGAAAAGCGGATAGCCATCAGCATCAATACCAGCCGTCTTATAAGCAAAGATAGCACCTACGGGACAACCCTCACGAGCAGGATAGGTGGAGTTCTCAGCCACCGTCTCATTGAGAATCTTGTTTTTGTTGAAACCTAAATTCAAACTCGTTGTCCACGTGAAGTTCTTGATAGCGACATTACGGGTGTTGAGCGCAAACTCCCAACCCTTGTTCTCCATCGATGCCCAATTCACTGTAGTCATCGCAAAACCTGTCTCCAAAGGCAATTGGCGTGAGGAGATGAGGTCTGTGGAACGACGGTAATAATAATCAACAGTGAGTCGAATGCGGTTGTGAAGAAGACCCAAATCAAGTCCCACATTCACGTTCTTGGTCTTTTCCCATTTCAGATTGGGATTAGGTGCTGTCTCTGCTGTAATGACGGTCTCTACATGATCAGGTAGCACGCTAAGCTTATTGAACGTACCGATGAGATAGGGAGAGGTGTTCTTGTCGATATTACCCTGAAGTCCGTACGAGGCACGCAGATTCAGTTCATCCAACCACTTGGCTGCTTCCATAAATTTCTCCTCTTTGGCACGCCAGAGTCCGCTGAACGAATAAAGAGGCAAATATCTGTATTTCTTCGCAACACCAAACACATCAGAACCATCGAAACGAACACTGGCACCCAACGTGTAACGATGCTGGAAGGTGTAAGAACCTGTAGCAAACCATGACACATAAGCATTTTCTGTATGAGCCTCCTCATGGAGGGGATAACGCTGACCAATACTTTCCGTGGGGAAGAGAACGGGTTGTGTAGTGAGAGTACGATCATCATAGCCGTATGCCGTAGAAGTAAGCAACTCGCTCTCCACATGACGTACCTCCGTACCACCCATCAATTCTACATCATGGATTTCATTGAAACGCTGGTTCCATTCGAGCATCGCCTTCCAAGTCCATTGGTCGGTATTCGATTCTCCCTGTCGCTTCATGCCTCCATCAGGGAATATGCTCTTCCGTTCACCATCGATCATATAGGTGGCGTATGCCTTGGCTTTGCGCATTGCGTATGAATTGTTTCCTGCATAACGCTTCATCGTGTAGTTGTCGTGCTGCAAACCAAACTGAGAAGTCAATTTCAAGTGCTGATTGAATTTTAGTTCAGCATCAAGAATCGCCATCACAGAACGGTCTATACGTTCTTTCGAGGTGTTGGCACGTTCCTCAAAGATGTTGAAGTCTGGCACTTCGTTCTCACGTCCTTGCACATTTTTGTCGTAGTTGTAATTGTCGTTGACATCGTAGGGTTCAAAATAGGGATTCGCCATACGTGAGTAATAGACAGGATTGGTAAAACCACCTGTATCTGTCATGAAACTACTCTGTTTACGCTGGTTGGCGAAAAGGCTAACACCAATCTTAAGTATCTTGTTCATCTTAAAGTCAGTCTTCAAGGTAATATTGTAACGATTATTCTCCACTCCCTTGACAGTACCTTGCTCATTATAATAGCCTGCAGAGGCGTAGTAGTGGGCATTTTCGCTTCCACCACTGATGCTGGCGTTGTACTCTTGATTGAACACGTTGCGGAAGAGAATATCATTCCAATCGGTATTGATGGTACGCAGACGATTGATACGTTGTTGTGCCTCAGAAGAGAGGGCATCCCAACCTTCTGCCTGATAAGTGGCAAACTCACCCAGTTCATCGAGGATATTCGCTACCCCACCCTTGTGCTGACGATAATCGTAGCCACTACGCAGCAAGTCCAATTCCAACCCTACCTTCTCATCAGCATTGAGGAGGTTCAAGCGATCAATGCTGGAACGAGGACTATACGTCAGTTTAGTGGAGAAATTCACTACTGGACGTCCTATCTTACCCTTCTTGGTGGTGATGACAATGACACCATTAGCAGCACGGGCACCATAAATGGCTGTAGCTGCAGCATCTTTGAGGACGGTGATATTGTCGATGTCAGAAGGATTCAAGCCTGCAATACTGGTTTGATAAATATCATCGATATCGTTGAGATTATCAATGGCAGGTATCTCGTTACCCTCCATTGGGATTCCATCGAGCACCCACAATGGCTCCTGTACCCCATTGATGGAAGCAGTACCACGAATACGAATCTTCATCGGAGCACCTGGTGCGCCACTGGCAGCTACCGAAGAGAGACCTGCCACTTGACCTGCCAACGCCTGGTCGATATTCTTCACAGCTCCAACAGTCTCGTCAGAAATCTTCACTTCCGATACAGCTGCAGTCAGCTTGCGACGATCAATCTGCTGATAACCTGTCACGATGACCTCACCCAATCCCTTTGAGGAACTGTAGAGGGTCACGTCATACTTGTTCTGATTGGGCTTGAGTGTGATAGTTTTTGATTCATAGCCCATATAACTGACCGTCAGTTTCTTGGTGGAAATCTGTATGGTGAGAGTGTATTGTCCGTTGATGTCGGTCACAGTACCTTTGGTCACTTTCCCCTCACCTACAGCAATAGTGGCACCCATCAAAGGTTCGCCATTGAAGTCTCCATCTTTCACCGTTCCTGTGATGGTGCGCTCCTGGGCGAACAGCATCACTGTCGCCATCAACAGGAACATCATTGTGTAACATCTTTTCATTGTCTTGCCTTATCGTTAGCGTCTACAAACTAATTTACAATTCTTTATTTATTGAGTCCAAGTGCCGTTTGGATGCGGAGCATCATATCGTCATAGTGCATCTGCGTAGCCGTATCGCCTGTACCAGCCTTGCTCTTGCAAAGACGGAGGATGCGCAACAGTTCCCCACGTTTGAGGCTGATGGCATCAGAAGTACGGGAAATCTGGGTCATCGTCATGTCGAGCGTACGGGGACGAGAGGAGTCGAGGAAAGGCTCATCTTCGAATCCCTTAGGAAAGAAACAATTTTCCTCCTCCACCAGACTCTTATTAATCTTCACACCTTCGTTTTCTGCTGCAGCCGTGATGAGGGCATCGAGGAAACTCTTCTGGAGACTACGCTCCATTACATTGAGTTTCTGACCACTGATGGTCTTACGGAAAATGGCCTCGTGTAGCATCTGCATCATCTCCACAGCCGTGAAAGCCTTGTCACCATTCATCCATTCGTTCTGATACATGCGGACAAGGCGCTCGTTGGTGAGCAAATCCCAAAGGATGTAATTCTGTTGGTTCTTCAACAACATTGCAGGCTCCTGTTCTGTCGTACCGAGTGGGGTCTTGCGAAGAGGATAAATCTGTTTGGAAAGGTTCGAGCCGAAGAGCCAATCCTGATAATTGAGCACATTTTCTATAAGGAACTTGACAGCCTCTTTCTGACGAGCTTTCTCCACATGACCATAAGCTTCCTTACGTGAATCACTCAACCAATCGATGGTTGGTCTATCCATATTGATACCACCAATGTTGGCCATCACATGATAGAGGTATAGGCTCCATTGATAGATGACTGCGGAATAGAGTCTGGCCGCTTCATCGTAATTTTGGTCCGGTTTTCCATTCAGCGTCCATTTCACAAGATTGGGCATCACACGTTTCAAGTTCTCGATACCCAGAGTCGCAGACTTGATAGGGTCATCGCCAAGGTCTTCAGAGAGCGCACGAGGATCAATGGCCGTGCGCTGTGACTGTGTTTCGCTATAGCGATACTCCTTTCCCTGATGACGAGCCAGAAACTGAGCCAATTCACGGCTCTCGTCTGTACCGTATGGATACCAACGGTAGCCCCACTCTATTGCCATCAAGTCGTAAGGCCCAATATTGGGTGACATCACCTTCACACCATCCCCAGGTTGGGCGATGTAGTTGAATCGAGCATAGTCCATGATGCTGGCCGAAGTACCTTTCATCTTTGAGGTGAAGGTAGCGGAACGAAGCGAGTCCGTCGGATAAGCAGCTGAGGCAATCATATTATGACGAAGTCCGAGAGAGTGTCCCACCTCATGACAAGCCACAAAGCGAACAGCATCTCCAATCAGTTCTTCAGGCAATTCCAACATACGGGCACGAGCATCCACAGCTCCTGTTTGCACCACAATCCATTCGCTGATGAGCGACTGCACATTGTGCCACCAGATGACATCGGCCTCCAAAATCTCCCCTGTTCGAGGATCGAGTGTGGATGGTCCCATCGCATTAGCTTTCTCAGAGGCAGCATAAGTCAGTACCGAATAACGCATATCATCACCCTCCACATCGAGTGTATCATCAGGCACCACCACACGTACAGCATTCTTGAAACCTGCACGTTCAAAAGCAGGGTTCCAATCGAGGATTCCTTGTTGGATGTAAGGCCGCAGATGGGTTGGCACTGCCCCACCAATGTAGAAGGTGATGGGTTTGACCGGCTCCACCAGTTCGCCACGCATATAGGCCAACGAGTCCTTAGGCTCCAATCGCCAACGCGTGATGTAGTTGACATGCTCCACACGCTGCTGAAAATCGTTGAAACGCATTGCAGGCGTGGAGAAGTAACCCACACGCCAATCTTCGCGACGTGTCCTCATCGGTTTTTCAGGCAACAGCATGATGGCCGTACTTACCACCACAGTGACGTTCACTTTCGAACGGCCCTCATGCACCGTTGTGGTCAGTTCTGACTTTGCCACGACACTTTCTTCATAAGCCTTCACACTCAAAATACGAGACAATTCGGTGACAGGCGAAGTGCCTATATTGATTTCATTGAACACGTCATTCAAGACATTCTTCCTGCCATTGAACAGGTCATTCACTTTGAAGATGACTGTCGAAGAGTCTTTGGGCATGGCTTCAACCTTCATCGATGTAATGAGAGGATCAACATAGTTGTCAAACACGGACTGGGCAATCTTAGAACCACGAGGTACTTCTGGAGTGACACGCTGCTGTCGCACTCTCACCTGCTTGGTATCCCTCTCCCATTCGAAACGTATCATCTGATTCTCATAGTTCACCCCTTTATTTGCTGCCGATTCGTTCAATTCGGAAGGAACTTGCTGCAGTTTGTTTGACACAAGAAAAGGTTTACCCAACAAATACGTAGGCAACTCCAAATAAATGGTGTCACCCTTCTCAATGACATTCATCACACCCTTCATCTGCACGGAGTCACTTCCTGTCAGCACCTTATATCGCGAAGGAGGAGGTGCTGCCACCTCTTTCTTATGCTTTTTCCTTAATTTTAGACCAGGTAAGGACGTAGATGCCCATGCATCAACACTACTCAGCAATAGAAGCATCAGCCCACCAAAAGCAAGTATATTTCTCATTCGTATCATATCTCTTAGCTATTTATAATGCATATAGGTGGCAAAGATACGGAAAAAGTATTGAACGAACGTCACAATTCTGTGAAAAAGTCAGTTCCTATCGCTTTTTTTCCGTAACTTTGCACTCGAAGAAAGCGTAAACGAAGGAAAAACATGCACAGAATGACAAAAAAGCCATGGTTACTCGTGCTGGCTGCCGTAGTGTTTTCGGGTTGTTTTTCATCGCATAATACGACGAAAGGGAACTCAGATGCCTATATCCTGCCTACTGCAGACCCTTTCAAAGACACCAATGAGGTGACCATCAACTTCAAGAAGATGAAGAACAAAGAATGGCACTACCCATTGGACGAAGGAAAGGTCATCAGTCCTTTTGGTGGCAAACGTCCTAATCACAAAGGCACTGACATAAAAACAAAAGCAAAAGACAAGGTGAAAGCGGCTTTCGGAGGGGTGGTCACCTTCTCAGGGGAGATGCGTGGCTATGGCAATGTAGTCTTCATCAGCCACCCTACAGGACTGGAGACACGCTATTCCCACAACTCGAAGAACCTCGTCAAAAAAGGAGAACAAGTAAAACCTGGCGATGTGATAGCATTGGAAGGAAAGACTGGAAACGCTACCACTGAACACGTTCACTTTGAAACCCGCATTGGTGACCAAGCCTTCGACAGCGAACTTATCTTCGACCACAAGAAACATGAATTGCGTGAGGTGAAACTGACCGCTACTAAGAAAAATGGAACAATAAACATGAAAGTGAAATAAAACAATAACAATATGGCATTCAAAGAAGTACCCGTGCTGCTGCTGACAGGTTATTTGGGCAGTGGCAAAACAACCTTGCTCAACCGCATACTCGGCAACAAGAAAGGAATTAGGTTCGCTGTCATCGTCAACGACATCGGCGAAGTGAACATCGATGCTGACCTCATCCAACAGGGAGGCATCGTAGACCAGAAAGATGACTCACTCGTAGCTCTTCAGAATGGCTGCATTTGCTGTACCCTAAAGATGGATCTCGTTGAACAACTCACAGACTTGGTGAAGATGCAAAAATTCGATTACATCGTCATCGAGGCCAGCGGCATCTGCGAACCTGCTCCTATTGCCCAGACCATCTGCTCCATCCCCTCTATGGAACCTAAATACTGGGCTAACGGCCTACCCCACCTCGACTGCATCGTCACTGTGGTAGATGCGCTCCGCATGCGCGACGAATTTGGTTCAGGCGATGCACTTCAACAACCCAACATAGGCGAGGAAGACATCGAAAATCTTGTCATTCAGCAGATAGAGTTCTGCAATATCGTCCTCCTCAACAAGGCTGCAGAAGTGAGTCCCGAAGAACTATCCCGCATCAAACAGATAGTCCGTGCCCTCCAACCCAAAGCCGAAATCATCGAATGTAACTACGGTGACGTGGACTTCGACAAGATTCTCCATACAGATATGTTCGACTTCGATAAAGTAGCCACCAGCGCCGCCTGGATTGCAGCCGTAGAGGGCACCGATGAGGAACAAGGGGCAAGGAGCGAGGAGGAAGATGACGATGATGATGACCACGACGAACACGAGCATCACCACCATCATCACGACGATGATGATGACGATGAGCATGAGCACCATCATGGCCATGAACATCATCACCATCACCACCACGATGAAGGTGAAGCCGAAGAATACGGCATTGGCACTTACGTCTATTTCGCTCGTCGTCCCATGAAACTCGGCCTCTTCGATGATTTTGTGGCTCGTCTCTGGCCCAAGAACATTATCCGTGCTAAGGGCATCTGCTGGTTCAAGGGGGAAGAAGACATCTGCTACCTCTTCGAACAGGCAGGCAAGCAATTCTCCCTCAAGAACTGCGGACAGTGGTATGCCACCATGCCCAAAGACCAACTTAACCGCCTCTTAGCCACTGAGCCTAAACTCCAGAAGGATTGGGACACAAAATATGGTGACCGCATGCAGAAACTTGTCTTTATCGGACAAAACATGGATCACCACATGCAGGAGTTTCTCAAGGAAATGCTTGATGCTTGCTTAGCAGATTAATTCCCTCTTTTGTTTTTGTGTCCGGTGGTTCCCCATCGGATTCTCCATTCGGAAGCCTATAAAAGACCATGCCTCTCATCAATGATTCATGAAAGGCATGGTCTCACTTTGTTTCAACAATTGGGCAGCAATAGCTTCGTTGTCATCTTGACGCCCATTGACAATATTACAAACATACTTCATTTCCGCCACTCCTGCCCCTCGTTTCAAAGCGTACACATAGCAGAGATTCTGCACACCTACTGTCTCGGAAAGGATGTCAAGGTCGGTAAGAGCAAACTGAGAGAGAACAAACTGATAGGCATCATTACTGTTCTCATCGATGAATCTCTGCACATCTCCCAATGTTGTCATTCCAAAGTGTTCCATCAGTGGGAGGAAGTGCATCAGGGAAGAGGGTACTATTTCGGCTTGATTCACAGCAGCAATGCGTTGATTCAGATGATCGAAAGGCTTCAATTCGAGGAAACTGCGGAAAGAATCGGCAGAGAGAGGTACTTCATCAAGTTTACCTGACTGCACTAGACCCTGCACTTTGCGTTGATGCTCAGCCAGCAACTTACGCAAACGGCTGAATTCGTCATCAATCAATTCGAGCATACCAGCCAAACGGCTGAACTGACGACGATGTTCTGCCAAAATGGGCACAGTGCTCTTATAACCAGTATCGTGCTCGATTGTTGACCATACGTGCTGCAGCGCCGTACGCATCTGCATTTCAAAAGGGATAGAGGCCAATTGCGGATCATCCACTTGATCCTGCGGCAAACGACAAATATAATGTAGAGAATTGTAGCCAAAACTATTCAATTCATGTTGTTTCCGCTTATCCACAGATTCTTTCCAATCTACATTGAAAATGTTCTTAACAATGGCAGCCACCTTATCCACATCGTCGGTATAGAACGTAATGACACGCATACCTACCAAGTCTGTGATGTCATCTATAGTACGATATTTCCCTCCTTTCAGTTCAAGTTTACCAATCAGCGATTCCTCCGTCTTGACGCGGTACTCCAAGGCCGTCACGTAAATGCCCTTTTCTTGCAAAGTTAGACGCAGTTTCTCATGCGCTAATTCCGCCAATTGCATCAAGAGAGGAAGGCGTTCTCTAAACTGCTCCAGCAGCATTTGACCATGCAGATTAAGTTGTATGTCCATAAATTCCGAGTTATGTACTTAATTATTTCGCGACTTCACACGCATATCCACCAAGAAATCGATGCCGATTCCACCTCTGAGAATGTAGACTACACAGATGTCTCCTTCTTCGACGCGATAGAAAAATTTGTCAGAGGAAGTACTATCGATGGTGTATTCCTCATTGGTATCATGCATCTTAAACGTCAGTTTGTCGAAATTGCCATCCCGATTCTTTTGAGTGATGGTACATAGATGCTTCTCAGGTTCATGGGTCTTCACCATTGCATAACTGAGGTTCTCGCATGCTGCGTTGACGGCAGCTGCTGAAAGAAAAAGCAACAAAATGAAGGAGACAATAATAATCATCGGGAAGCGTAACTTGTGAATCCAAATACACAACAGTCCTGGGCAGCAAAGCAATCCACAGGCTGTGCCTGCAATGGTGGCAATGGTATCGCCCGTTTCGTTGAGTGCCACGATGGACGAGGGGGAAGCAGGGGTAAACACGAAGAATCCGACAGAAACGCCGACCACAAGAAGAAGGCCAACAAGACTGGTCTTCAGGAACCCCGAAGGAATATAATCTGATATATCCATGTTACATAATTGTATTATATCATTTATGATGATGATTTATCTGAAACCTGAACCGCCACCACCAGAGTGACCACCACCGCCAGAATAGCTGCTGCGTCCACTGCCACCGCTGCTGCTACTGTAGCTGCGCGAACTACTACTACTGCTGCTGCTGTTGTAAGAGGAGAGGCGCTTCTCTCGCTCATACGGTGTTTCGTATTGACGTGCCGAATAGAGGCTGGTGGCCAGTGCCGTCGCAATGGGCTTGAAGTCTTGGAACACATGCGGCGGAATGAGCTGATCAAGCTTCGTCACATCGGGTGCCACCTTCCGCATGTCACCGCGCACCTGGTCAGCAATGCCGTAGAAGGAGGCAAAGACAAGATATTCCTTCCAGAGATTCACCTCCTCGATATGGCGTTCCGATACCAACGAGAAGTCTTTCAGATAGCGCACGAAGCCCACTACCTCCTTCACCTCGTCAGCTTGCAGCGCAGAATCCTCCAGGCGGCTGTCCGCCACTTTATATAGCGCATCGGCCATGGGGCGCAACTTCTCCAGATTTTGGTTCACATAGTGCCGCAACTCTTCGGGCTGCAAGAGATGATCCTCGCCCGAAGCACGGTAAAGCAGATCTTGTAACATATACTGAACGCCTACATCACGCAACAGACCTCCATATGCCCCTTCCATCTCACGACGTCGAGCACCAGAGAGGAAAATACCGCTAGTAGACCTCTTCGTCACGTCAAGCGCTGGACGCTTTTCAGGCTTCATCGGCTCTTTGACATGGAAAAGTTGGCGCGTCTTTCCATGTTTGTCCGTATCGTAGTCGAGCGTGATGCCTCCACGGTAGAACATGCGGAGGATAAATGCTTCGTACAGATGCTGCACACTGAAATTGATTCCCTTGATGGAATGTCCAGACAACGTATGAATATTGAGCACGGCAGCCAGTACAGCACTCGAACCCAGCAGGTCGCCCTCCATCGGCAGTTCGCGCCAATACGGATACTCCTCCCACTTTTTGCCATCCAACATCTCCGTCAATTTCTCGAAGCGCTGCTTTTGGTGCTTCTTGAAGGCACGCTCATCCATAATCGGCCCCTTGGCAGCCCAGGCAATGAGACCTACAATCACAAGGAAACAACCAATCATTCCCCACTGCCATCCGCCTTCATCCTCCTCCGATGCTGGCCTGTAATAGGAGTAACCCTCGTGTCCAGAACCCACTTCCCCACCGATGAGCGAACTACGTTTGGCACCATCCTCCAACGTGTCGCCCATCGCTACCTCAATGTCGTAATCACTATCGGCAAAGGCAGGACGTTTCACCTGCTCCTTGAACGTGCCCTCTTTCTTCACGGTGGGATGCAGCATCCCCTTCTCAATCTCCACCAGCGCAATGATAGCATCGCCATTACGCATCGACCCCTCAGTGCGAGCCCAGAGGAAAGATGACCCGATGCCCTTCCAGCCGTCATAGCCAAACGTCCAAATCCGCGCATCCTTCTTCGTCAGCGTATCAGCTGGTAGTTTGATTGACACCATCGCCCACCCAGCTGGCGAGTTGGCCGCTTCATAGAACGAGTGGCAGAAACCGTCGTAGTCATCGTAGGCCTTCACCAAATTCGTGAGCGTATAACGAATGTAGTAACTACGATTGCCCGCACGACCAATACCCCAGCAAAGCTCCACCCCATTAGGCGTGCGGTGATAGCCACAACGACCCGTCTTCTCCTCACGGCTTCGCTCAACATTCCATTCCTGCTCCACCACATACACCGAATCCTGATCATCATCCATCACTTCCAAATCCGTCACTCCAATATCGCCCATGTTTTCGAACGTGATGAAGCCTTCTGTGCCCTGATCGCTCATGCGGGCAACGCGCTTTTCCGTCACACGCGCACTACCATCGTCCTGCAATCTCACTAGCACAAACACAGAATCCAAGTGATGTTGAGCAGCAGAAGGCAGGAATGCCATCACAGAAAGGAGACCCAATAATAGATACCTTATCTTTTTCATATTTTCATCAAAAACATTCTTCCATTTTTCATTAATATTTTTCCACAATTGCCCCTACCCTACTCTGTGAACAACGTTGGCATATCTTTCTTTTCTTTGTTATCTATTTTAAGGTATTCCTTCACCTCAAAACGCTGTTGACCTGCCACAAAACTCGAAGGCCATTGACGCACATAACGGTTCATCCGTGTGGCAGTATCATTATAGATCATACGAGCCATACGCACATTCTCTTCATAACCCTTAATGTTTTCCATCGTTTTTTCATACAATCCTGAAGCCTTCAATTCTGGATAAGCCTCATTCACAACCATCAATCGACCCAACATCTCAGTGTATGCATCTTGCTGGGCATTCACGTCGGCAGCTGTCTTCACCTCGGTTGTGCGACGAGCCGCAATAGTGTTGACCAACACCTCTCCTTCTTGCTTAGCATAAGATTGTGCTGCTTTGGCCAATGCCAACAGTGCATCCCAACGAGAGTTGAGTTGCACCTCTATTTGACTGAGGGCATTCTTACATTTCTCGTCCAGGTTCACCAACTCGCGTTGAGTGCTGATGTACCATTTTACTACGATGATGATAGCAATCACGACCACCACCACAAAAATAATTTCCATCATATCTTTTGGTTTTTTTGTAATTCTGCCACAAAGTTATAACATTTATTTGACATCTACAAATATTCTTCCAACTTTCGCAATACTGACCCCAAAATGAATCTATTTTGTCATCAAATGCAAAGAATCTTTTACATCATTGGCGGATTTTCACAATTACTATATCCTTACTTAAATCCAGCAATACGCCTATTATTTCATTATTACGTTTATACATATATATTATTATACAATATCTCATAATATCGTTATTATTATTTATTAGTTATTTCATTGTTGCTTATTTATGTAATAATAGTAAATTATGATTACATTTTTCTTATAATTTATTATATAGTTAATTCAGAATATAGATTCATCATATTTATAGTATTTTAGTATTTTATAATTTAAGAATATCAGATTATTGAAATATTATTATTTCGGAATACAGATATATCATTTAATAAAAACACCATTACTCCAATATTTTGGAATTTTAATAAGTCGTTTTCTGGGTATGACATTATAAAAGAAATAAGGAAAACACAAAACAATGAATGTCGTTTCCTGATTTGGTTGACAGTCGTTTTCCAAACAACTCGTTAGCTATGGTCGAAGAATAGCATAATGTTATCGCAAAGAATGAGGCAAAGTCAGCGCACACACTACGTTATTGTGGGTGACGGATGCGGAAAGTTTCTATAAAAATCAAATTATTGGAAACTTTTTCCAAAAAGTGTAGATAATTGGAAAACACCATTCCACCACTCAATAGACACCCCTATTTTTGTAGCGAGTTAGAAAAGAGGGTAGGGGAGTACAATAATGAGGATAAAATGGGCTTGAAAGAAAAAAAATCATCTTTTTTGAAAAAATCTTGTAATTTATGATGTTTGTATTGAGAAATTTTTCATATCTTTGCAAACGAAAAAGTTATCCCAAACGGGAAACTTTTCTCAAGGCAATTTTCAAAAAGTTTTCCAAAACGGGAAACTTTTTTATCGGAAAGAAAATTCCTACTTGCTGAAAATAAGTAAATTAAAGATAGAAATGTGAAGAAGATATTGAAGAACGAAAACAAAAAAGTTGTCCAAAATTGAAAATCAAACATAAGTAAAAAGAGAAAAAAAGGAAAATAGGAAAGAGGATTTAGAGGCGAGGATAAAGAAAAACGTAAACATACTAATATATATAAAACTTATCAAAAACATAATGACACACAATGGAAATCAAGAATTTTACCATTACCAAGCGTGACGGATCGAAAGATCAGTTTTCGCTCGACAAAATCATGAACGCGATTGTGAAGGCGTTCGACAGTGTGGGTGAAGCAACGGATTTGGCGACCATTTCGAAAATTCTAAGCCGTCTGGACATGCATGATGACATTAAGGTGGAAGATATCCAGAATCAGGTGGAATTAGCGTTGATGCAAGAGGGGCATTACAATGTAGCGAAGTCATTCATGCTCTATCGTCAGGCACATAGCGAGGATCGCGAAACTTTGTCAAAATTGCAGTTCTTGAGTGATTATTGTGATAGTGTGAACGCTGCCACAGGTTCAAAGTACGATGCCAATGCCAATGTGGAGCACAAGAACATCGCAACGCTCATCGGCGAGTTGCCAAAGTCAAACTTCATCCGTCTGAACCGTCGCCTTTTGACAGATCGTATTAAAAAGATGTATGGCAAAGAATTGGCAGACGAGTACATTGACAAATTAACGCACCATTTTATCTACAAGAACGATGAAACTTCATTAGCCAACTATTGTGCTTCCATCACCATGTACCCCTGGCTGATTGGTGGCACCACATCAATCGGAGGCAACTCAACAGCTCCCACCAACTTGAAGTCGTTTGCAGGTGGATTCATCAACATGGTATTCATGGTTAGTTCGATGCTGTCTGGTGCCTGTGCCACACCTGAGTTCCTCATGTACATGAACTATTTCATCGGCAAGGAATACGGCACGGACTATTGGAAGCGTGCGGACGAACAGGCTGACTTGAGTCTAAAGAAGCGTACCATCGACAAGGTCATCACGGACTACTTCGAGCAGATTGTCTATTCATTGAACCAGCCTACAGGTGCGCGTAACTATCAGGCTGTGTTCTGGAATGTGGCATATTATGACAAGTATTACTTCCATAGCATCTTTGGGGAGTTCTATTTCCCCGATGGTTCCAAACCTGACTGGGATGGTCTCTCTTGGCTGCAAAAGCGTTTCATGAAATGGTTCAACCGTGAGAGAACAAGAACCTTGCTGACCTTCCCTGTAGAGACGATGGCGCTGTTGATAGACGAGAAAGGCGAACCCAAAGACGAGGAATGGGGTGACTTCACAGCTGAGATGTATGCAGAAGGACATTCATTCTTCACCTACATGAGTGATAACGCCGACTCTCTCTCCAGTTGCTGCCGCCTGCGTAACGAAATCACCGACAACGGATTCTCCTATACACTTGGCGCTGGTGGTGTATCCACAGGTTCCAAGTCAGTACTTACCATCAATCTGAACCGCTGCATCCAGCGTGCAGTGAACGATGGAAAGAACTATCTCGAAGAACTCGGCAAGGTGATTGATCTCTGCCATAAGGTGCAACTTGCTTACAACGAAAATTTGAAGGATTTGCAGGAACACGGCATGTTACCACTTTTCGACGCTGGCTACATCAACATCGGTCGCCAGTATCTTACCATCGGTATCAATGGTCTCGTGGAAGCTGCTGAGTTCATGGGCTTGAAGATAACACCTAACGAGGACTATAAGAAATTCGTGCAGGGCATTTTAGGTCTTATCGAGAAGTACAACAAACTGTACCGTACGAAGGATGTGATGTTCAACTGCGAAATGATTCCAGCTGAGAACGTGGGTGTGAAGCACGCCAAGTGGGATCGCGAGGATGGCTACTTCGTGCCACGCGACTGCTACAACTCTTACTTCTACGTAGTGGAAGACCAAAGTCT
>JBGUMY010000031.1:0-2215 GCA_045117095.1 Bacteroidaceae bacterium
GACATCCTTGTAGCTGCCTTCAAAACAAAGGAAAGGATAGTGACAGAGGTATATTCTCTGCTTGCCGACTTCGATGTGCATCTGCATAGCCACATGCTCAAAGCGGCTGATGAATCCTTGTCGAATGTTCTTCAAATCGTGGTTACCCATGATCAGATAAATTTTGCCATTCAGACGGTCGAGTATCTTTGTCCATTCTGCCGCACCTCCCAGGCAGAAATCGCCCAAGTGGAAAACCGTATCATCTTTACCTATCACGCTGTTCCAATTTGCTATCATCACCTCGTTCATCTGCTCTACGTCTTTGAACGGACGATTACAAAACTTGATAATGTTCGCATGATTGAAGTGCGTATCTGATGTAAAGAACGTATGTTCTGCATTAAACTTGAAATTCATTTTCTTCTTTGTGTTATTCTCTCCATGCCCCATCTGGAGCACGGAGAGAGTTTGTTAACTGAGTATGTATGCCTGGCTCATATAGACCTTCTTCACCAACTCGGTGGAAAGCTTGTTCAATTCCTTGTTGAGAAATTTCTGTTCGCTCTTTTCGAGACAGCCATACTCGCCACCATGCTCCTTCAGAAAATCTTCGAGCACGTCCTTAGAGAACAGCCCCATAATCTTTCCGAAGTCTTTAGGCACATGTACCTCGCCGATGTGGCTTACCACATTTGCCAGGCGCTGTTCGGTAACATATGCCTCCACTTCTGGAATGAGTGCCTTCAAAGCCTCGCTGTAGGGAACAGGTTCAGCAAAAAGCTTGTTGCGCTTCTTCACACTCTTCTTCTCGGCAAAACGCTCGTTCTTGCTCTTGATGAGCACCCTGCTTCCATTCCTCAGGTACATGGGAACGACAGGTCTTATCACGATACCCTCGCAGATGTTGTCTTCGATGGCTGGGAAGCCAAGCCATTCAGCAATCTTGCTTTGAAAAGCATTGGGGTATTTGAGGCATTCACCGAGAGTGCCCTTGAACAGGGTCTTGGCATAGAAGAATCCGTGCTTATCGAAAAGCTCGTTCACCTCATCTACTGGCAGATACCTACCGCCATCGTCGTTGATGAAATAGATATCAAAACCATAGAACTCATGTTCTGGAGTGTAGCATACACCCTTCTGGATGAGAGACAACTTACGGTTGGGCTGCACATCCTTGTGAGGATAGGTTCCACCGAACATCTCACCGAAGACATTGACGCTCCTCACGTCCTCATATCTGCTGAGGACATCCTTGGCAAGGGCCACGACTTTGTCTTTGTACCTTTCAAGCAGTTCGGGATAGTCATAGAACATCTCCTCAGTTTCCAGTATGGAGGTACGCTTTGCAAACTTTACGTTTTCTCCGTCGCAGAGGAAACTGGTGTTGGCACCATGTACCTTTTCATGTACCACATATTCCAAATCGGTTGGCATCTCTGCCACGATGCGCTCCATGAACTCTCTGTTGAAGGAATTCTCGATGGAGCTGTACTTTTTGAATTCTAACATTTCTTTGTTCCTTCTTGTTTTTGCGCATCGCTGCGCGGTTAATAATTGATTGACTACATATTGTGCCGTAGGCCAGGCCGATGAGGAGAAGTCTTGTCGGTGGTAAGTCGACAGTGTTCATGGTTGTGATAGGCACAAACGAAAAATGGTTGGAAAGCCTTGCTGACTTTCCAACCACTTCGTTAATCTCGTGTTTGCACGTACAATTATGTCAGGAGTAATCCACCCCCTCCTCGTGCAATATGGAAAGTCTTCCTATCTGAATAGCGTGGTGCAGCAATGCTTGACGTATGCATATAGGAATCGCATTCAAGGCACCATGTGCTCTGAATGTTCAATCCACCTAATGTGTTAAATTTCTGTCTCTGCATTACTGCTATTTTTATGGATTTTCGTAAAATTGGCTGCAAAGGTACACTTTTTCGTATAACTGACCAAAATTTCAGGGAATTATTTTAAGAGGCATTATTGCTTATACACTTGTGTATAAAAAAGTTTGCGTGCCCGAATGATTCCCACAACAAGGGATTTATTCGGGCGTAACTTTTTATCTTCCTACAGCTTGTGCCTTCTTTCGAGATGAAGGTTTTACCATTGCGGCAGCCGTAGCGATACAGCGTACCCACCATCGCTCATCATCCTCATCCTTCTTCTGTTCCCATCCAGACAAGTTCGACACGCCACCGCCACCACATGATTCTGCGTAAGAGGTGGCCAGCTTGAC
>JBGUMY010000032.1:0-2283 GCA_045117095.1 Bacteroidaceae bacterium
TCGTTGTTGTTCAGCGTACCGATACCACGGATGCGGACTGTTGCGGCACCTGATGGATTACCGTCGGCAGCGATGTTCATGCCAGGCACACGCCCCTGTAATGCTTTGATGGGGTTGTTCTCGTTCTGCTTGGCAATCTCGTCCACACTTACTACGCTTACGGCACCCGTCAGGTCGGCCTTACGCTGTACAGTATAGCCTGTGACCACCATTTCTTGTAGCAGTTCTGTGTTTTCTTCAAGCATCACGTTCATTGTGGCTTGAGGTTGGAGCACTAGGGTCTTGTAGCCCACAAACGAAATGGTGAGGGTGCTTTTGACGGGGACAGTCAGGGTAAAGTGACCATCCAAGTCGGTGGCTACACCATTGCTGGTTCCAGTTTCCACTACGGTGGCACCCATGACAGGTTCGTTGAACACATTCTCAGTCACGGTACCCTTCACGGTGATGGTCTGTGCCCATGAGAGTAATGGCACCATCAAGGTGAGGAAACTGAGGAGAATTTTTTTCTTCATAATGGATTGAAGTTTTAAATTGTTAGTAATGAATGTTGTTTGTTCTCGAATTTTCTGGTGCAAAGTTCGTACATTATACAATCATTACTATAAAGAAATGTTGCAACGGCTCGCAAACTTGTTTCGTTGAAACATTTTTGGGTGAGGTTGCAACATTTTTATGAAGATTCAGGAGTGTAGTGTGGCTGTGGGTGGTTGGCCGAAGTGATCTTTGTAACACTTTGCGAAATAGGAGGGTGAGGAGAATCCGACGGCATAAGCCGCTTCGGAGATATTGTGCAGACCATCTTGCAGGAGTTCCTTCCCGCGAGTGAGGCGTGCGATGCGCAGGAGTTCGTTGGGCGAGTGCCCTGTGAGTGCTTTCACACGGCGATAGAGCTGGACACGTCCGAGGTTCATTTCAGCTCCAAGCATATCGACGGTGAGTTCGGAGTTGTCCATGTGTTGTTGGAGGGTGGCGTTGAACTTGTCGATAAACCGCTGGTCTTGGGGTAGGAACCCTTCGCCCCGCTCGATGCGCTGTTCGCTTTGCTCCATCTCCATTTCTATTTCGTGCTTTTCGGCAGCGGTCATCTGTGCCTCGATGAGTTTGTCACGCTCGGCTTCCAATTCGTCACGCTGACGCTGGAGGAGTTCGTTCTTGTACTGGAGTTTGGCGTTCATGCGGTGTTTCACGTGGACAAAGCGGACGCCCATGATGATGAGGACCATCAGCAGAATGACTAAGATGATGAACGTCCAGAGCAGGATGCGCTGAGCCGAGTATTCCTTGAAGAATTGGTCAAGACGGTCGTTGAGAAATTCAATTTTGCCGTCCTGCTCTTTGATGTGGTTGGCCTGTATGCGCATCAGATGCACGTTGCCACGATTGACAAGGCAGGTCTCGAACACCTGGTCGCGCTCGTAGGGAAGTCCGTTGAGGATGCAGGCCGCAGTGTGGATGGCCTTGTCGCCTCCTGTCTGGTAGAGGAAAGAGGCTTCGAGCGTGCCGTCTTCCACACGTCCGATGCCAAGGGTGTCATCGAGCAAAGCGTCCACACCGATGAAAAGGGGCATGCTTGACAGATTCAATTTACCAGCCTTTTGTGCTTTCTCGAAGGCTTGACGTGCCCCGATGGCCATGCGGTCGTTGTAGGCAAAGACGATGTCAACAGGCTGGTTGGCTATGCAGGGGCCAATGCTGTCCATCACATCAAAAGCTCGCTGTCGTTGCCAGTTGGCCACAACATCTGCTACGATGCGGATGTCTGGGAGGGAATCGAGAACCTCATGCAGTCCCTGTTTGCGTTCCTGCGATGATGTGCTACTCGCCAATCCCTCTATCTCTATGATGGTGCCACCATGAGGCAGGAGATCATGGATGTAATGGGCGGCTTTCCGTCCTACATCCACGTTGTCGCCTCCCACAAAGGCGGTGTATTTGTCGCTGTTGATTTTACGGTCTATCAACACCACGGGGATGCCGGCGTCGTATGCCTTTTCGATAACGGGACGAAGGGGCTTCCACTCATTGGGTGCCACGACGATGGCATCGACTCTTCGTTGGATGAAACCCTCGATGTCGGCAATCTGTTGCTGGGTGTTGTCTGGCGTGGAGTGGATTTCCACATCGAGGTCGGTGTGAAAGAAAGCCTCGCGTAGCATTTCCTCGTTCATCTGATTGCGCCATTCGTCCATGGAGCATTGGGAAACAGCTACAATCTTTTTCCTTTCGCTTGTGCAGGAAAGGAACAGCCCCATCAGGAGGAACATCAGGAGAGTCTTCAAG
>JBGUMY010000033.1:0-7015 GCA_045117095.1 Bacteroidaceae bacterium
AACAGCGTAGAATTTGGTTACGACTTTGACAACCTAAAAATGTTGGTACGCTGCGCCCTTGTGAATGGCGAGATGGATGTGGCCAAGAAGTATCTCAGTATTCTAAAGACCAGCCTCTTCTACGATGATTGGGCAGAGCACCTATGGCCTATCACCGAAAATCCTGAACTCATCAAGGAATACCATGAGTTTGACAAAGTTCGTGAACTACGAGACCACATGGGTACGGTGCTCGATGGCGACAATGGCCTCTGCGAGATGTATCTGCTCAACTACTTCAGCAACACCATGAACAAGGATGACAAACTCCTGCAAGAACTGACACTGGATTATGCGTTGATACAGAAAGACATTCAATTGTTCTGGCCCCGATTCTTCCTCTATGCCGAACTGCACAAGGGTGAGCCCATGCCCATACACTATCAGGAAGCTGCGTATCTCTATGGCAATCTAGAGCCTCAAAATGTCAACATCGCCAATATGCCTTTCGATAAAAAAGTGATAGAAGGTTATATAGGTTTCCAGCAACTCTCACAATCCTTGCTTAAATCTGGCATGGAAGCCAAAGAAGTGGGCGAGGCCATGAAGAGTTCTTATGGAGACACCTTCTACTGGTTCTATTTCTTCTGCCGCGACGTACACTCTTATTAGTCAAGAGTGAAAGGATGAAAATAGCATATCGTTAAAACGTAATACCGTAATTAAATATATGAAACTTAAGAATATCATACTCATCTTTGCTTTGGCGACCGCCATCGTGGCGTGCGACCATCCCATGGTGCCCTCTAATGCACAACAGGAATCTCGTCTGCCTCACATCTATCCCGACTATACGGAGGTGACCATTCCGTTCAACATCTGTCCCCTCAACTTTGCCGTGCAGGAAGGGGCAGACGAAGTGGTGGCAAAGTTCACCTACGATGGTGGCGAACACACTTACGGCAAAAAACAGAAGGTGATGATTGATGAGATGGAATGGCAAGACATGCTGAAGGCTTCGAAGGGTAAAAGCATTCAAGTGGATGTATATGCCAAGGTGGACAATACTTGGAAGGCATATAAACCCTTCAACATCTATGTGGCTGAAGATTCCATCGACCAGTACATCTCCTACCGTGTCATCCAGCCATCCTATGTGGCCTACGAACGGCTGAGCATCAACCAGCGTAACATCACCAACTTTGAGGAACGTGAAATTTACAATAACATGTCGGTCAGCACGGAGAGTACAGGCCAGTGCATCAACTGCCACTCTTACAAGAATTACAAAACCGACAATATGCTTTTCCACATGCGCCAAGGCTTTGGTGGCACGATGATTGTGGCTGATGGAAAACTGAGCAAGGTTGACCTCAAGACCGATCAGACCATCAGCGCAGGTGTTTATCCTGCTTGGCATCCCACGAAGCAACTCATTGCTTTCTCCACCAACAAGACGGGTCAATCCTTCCACACGAAAGACCTGAACAAAATTGAGGTGCAGGATACCCAGAGCGATTTGATTCTCTATGATGTGGAGAAGAACGAGGTCAGCACCATTTCTCAGATGGAGAACGAGTTGGAAGTGTTCCCTACTTGGAGTCCTGACGGTAAGAAACTCTACTTCTGTTCGGCTCATTTCGAATACAAGAACGACAGCCTTGCCAAGGAAACGGAGATGATCCAACGCTTCAAAGAGGTGAAGTACAACCTCTACAGCCTCGACTTCAATCCAGAAACCAAGCAGTTCAGCAATTTGGACACAGTTTACAATTCCGCAGCAGTTGACTCTATTGGCAAAAGCGCCACCCTACCCCGCGTCAGTCCTGACGGACGTTACCTCCTCTTCGCTTTGGCTGAGTTCGGATGTTTCCACGTATGGCACGCCGATGCCGACATCTACATGATGAACCTGAAGACAAAGGACGTGCAACGGTTGGATGCCATCAACAGTTCTCGTTCAGAGAGTTACCCTTCTTGGTCGAGCAATGGCCGATGGATCATGGTAGACTCTCGTCGTGACGATGGCAACTACACTCGTCCTTACATCGCCTATTTCGATGCAAAGGGCAAGGCGCACAAGCCCTTTATTGTGCCTCAGGAAGACCCCAATTTTTACACGTTCTTCCTGCGTTCTTTCAACCGCCCTGAGTTTATGGTGGAACCCGTCAGCATCGAAGCTCAAGAGTTTGCCCGCAAAGCAAAAGAAGACCCCGTGAAGGCCAAGTACGCCGAATAAGGCAAGGACACGCATGCGCAAATATCCCAAATACATCTACTTGCTTGCATTCATCATTGTGGCATACATTCTGCTGCCAGTGATGAATGCAGACTATCTCTATACCATTGAGGACAACAATGTCTTCATCAGCGGACGCACGTTCATGATGGATATGTTGAGCCGCGATGGGGGATGGCTTACGTGGGTATCGTGCTACCTCACCCAGTTCTTCTACCATCCTTGGTTGGGCAGTACCCTCCTCATCCTCTTCTGGGTGGCCATCTATTGGGTGGCCCTTCTGGTGTTCAACATCAAGAAGAAGCTCACTCCATTGGCGCTGATTCTGCCAGTGTTCCTGCTGTTCCATCTGCTCGATTACGGCTATTGGATTTACTACACTAAGACGCCAGGCTTCCCCTTCCAGCTCACCATCATCACCCTACTCTCTCTACTGAGCACGTGGGTACTCACGCCTATCGTGAAACGCATTAAGAGTTGCCCTTGGCAGCAGGACGTCATTTCCATCAACCTGTTCCTAATTTTGACAGGCATCGGACTTTCGCAATGCCCTGCTACAGTAAGCAAGTACCACCACCACTTTGGTTCCATCAAGACCACGCTCGCCGACAAAAACTTCCATCATGAGCTGCGGATGTATCGTGCTTTGGAGGAGTTCCGGTTCAACGATGTGCTTAAGGAAATGCCCAAGGGCAATGAGGAGGCTCCTACTAACTTGATGGTTCTATACAAGAACATCGCCCTGATGCACACGGGTCAGATAGACAAGATGTTCGAGACCAACAACTGCGGCATCAAGCCCGATACAGGCGACTCGCTGAAGATTCGTACCTCCCAGTTAGGCGGTCCACTCATCTATTATCTCTTCGGACAGATGAACTACTCCTACCGTTGGGCAATGGAAAACGCTGTGCAATACGGATTGAGTTTCCGCAACCTCAAGATGATGACACGCACTGCCATCTTTAACCACGAGTTTGAAGTGGCAGCTAAATATATAGCCCTGCTCAAGAACAGCACCTTCCACCGCGATTGGGCTTTCGAGCATGAGGCATGGATGCTCAACAGCACCCGATTCATCCAAAGCAAGGACTATCAGACTCTATCATCGCTGCTCAACGATAGCGAAAATGTGCTCGATGGCGATGACGGCCTCTGTCAGCAGTTCCTCCTCGAGCATTACTCCGACATAGACCATGCCACCTCACCTCTTGTGGAGGATGTCATGATGTGCATGTCGCTGTGGGCAAAAGACTATTATGCCTTCTGTGTCCACTTTTACGACTATACCAACAACCATCCAGACAAGGCTGCTCCCACACTCTATCAGGAAGGTGCCATCCTGCTCGGCACCACAGAGGAATCCCCCATCACCCTCGATGGTTATCGGTTCGATGACCTCGTGGCAGACAAATTCAACAGTTTCGTGAGCGACTATAACCAGCTCCAGCACCAAGGTGTGGACGAGCAAGAGATGGGCAGACGTCTTCGTCCGCGTTATGGCAACACTTACTGGTGGTACTACTACTTCTACAACGATTTCAATATTTATTAACTGCTATATTAACCCACAATGAAAAAGTTACTAACACTTGCTCTTCTAGCTTCTGCCACACTGAGCATCCAAGCTCAAGGCACCATTGAAGATTACAAACGCGCCTTCTCCACAGGCAGTCGCCACTCCTACAAGATGACCAACGGAAGCGTCAACGTGCGCCGTTCCTTCGACGGGCCACAAGACCAATTCATCTACTCTACCTACAACGGCGATAGCACCGTATGGTACAAGGTCGATGCCAAGACAGGCACCAAAGAACAGACCACCAATCCTGAGCTCAACCGTCGACGCAACAACTGGGGAGGCAATCGTGGAGGCGATGGTTACCACCACTGGATGGAAGTGCGTGATGAAAAGGACGGACATGCTGAACACCCTATCAACAAGGGCACCTTCATCGTTCACAAAGACAACAACCTCTACCTACAGACAGGCGATGATGCCACACAACTCACAGCTGATGGTGTTGATACCTGCTACTATTCCTCATGGGGACGTTGGTCGAAAGATGGCAAGTACTACGCCACCGTGCTCATCAAGCCCGCTCCCAAGCATTATGTGACTTACACTCAGTCCTCGCCAGCTAATCAGGTACAGCCCATCTACACCCAGTTGGAGTATGCCAAACCAGGCGACTCGCTCAACTACCGCATCCCTGTCATCATCGACGTGGAAAACAAGAAGACTATCCGTCCTAAGAGCACCGAGCTTTTCAAAAGCCAATATCAGGTGACGGCTCCAGATTGGGACGAAAACGGCAAGACCCTCACTTTCGAGTTCAATGAGCGTGGTCACAAAACTTACCGTGTTTTGGAAATGAATCTCGATGGCAATGTCCGAACCCTCATCGAGGAGAAGAACGACAAGTACGTTGCTTATTCACGCAACCTTCGCCGAGACCTTGACGAGAATCACATCCTATGGAAGAGCGACCGCGACGGCCATGCCCACCTCTATCTATATGATAGAAAGAAGGACAAGCTAATTCAGGTCACCAAAGGCGACTACTGGGTACGCGACGTGCAGGATGCCCAGATTGACAACAAGGGCAAGGGCTTCATTATCTTCTCCGCCAACGGACGCAACAGCAAGAACATGGGTACCGTCCGCTCCAGCTTTGACGGCAAGATTCCTGAAGAAGACCCATACAACATCCACTACTACCGCATCGGCCTTGACGGCAAAAACCTCGTCGAGCTGACCCCAGAACGTGGAACGCATGATGCCACTTTCAGCCGCCAATGCGAGACTTCCTTCATTGACACTTATTCCTCCATTGACCAAGCACCTGTAACTGTGCTGCGTTCTTCTATCGATGGACACGTCATCTCCACCCTCGAGACTGCCGACATCAGTAGGCTGGAAGCCACTGGTTGGAAAGCACCTGAAGTATTCGTTGCCCCAGGACGTGATGGACAGACTGACATGTGGGGACTCATCCAGCGCCCCTCCAATTTCGACCCCTCGAAAAAATACCCTGTCATTGAATACATCTACTCTGGTCCTGGCGACCAATATGTGCCCAAGAAGTTCACTCCCTGGCTTTATTACTTACAGGACGTAGCCGAACTGGGGTTCATCGTTGTCCAACTCGATGCCATGACCACATCCTTCCGCTCTCTCGACTTCGAGCAGGTCTGCTACAAGAACCTCAAGGATGCAGGTTTCCCTGACCGCATCGCATGGATCAAAGCTGCCGCTGAGAAATACCCCTATATGGATCTCGACCGCATGGGTATCTACGGCTGTTCTGCTGGTGGACAAGAAGCCCTCGGTGCCCTCCTCTTCCACGGTGACTTCTACAAAGCTGCCTATGCTGCCTGTGGATGCCACGACAACCGTATGGACAAAATCTGGTGGAACGAGCAGTGGATGGGCTATCCCGTTGATAGCTCCTATATCGAGTGCTCCAACGTCGAGAACGCCAAGAACCTCCAGGGCAAGCTCATGCTTGTCGTTGGCGAGATGGATGATAACGTTGATCCCTCCTCTTCCTACCAAGTGGTCAACGCCCTTATCAAGGCCAACAAAGACTTTGAGTTCATCCTGCTCCCCAATGCCCACCACACCATGGGCGAAACATACGGCGAGCACAAACGTGCAGACTTCTTCGTCAAGAATTTCCTCGGCGTTGAGCCCCCAAAATGGGATGACCTCACGAAAGAGAACAAGTGATTAATCCCACTCAGGATGATTGAACAAATTGAACAGAAAATAAAAGA
This sequence comes from Bacteroidaceae bacterium, assembly GCA_045117095.1. Taxonomy (GTDB): domain Bacteria; phylum Bacteroidota; class Bacteroidia; order Bacteroidales; family Bacteroidaceae; genus Minthosoma. The sequence continues at coordinate 5,999 of JBGUMY010000033.1, forward strand.
GAAGACTGCATCCCTTGCAATCTTCTCTTTTTAGTGTAAAGTCTTTGAGTGCATCCGCTTCTGCTATCTTCTATTTCAATAGCCAAAGGAAGAGCCCGTCTGTTGATAAGGAAATACTGGTAGAGCTTATTCAGACAGATAATCCTTCATGTCCTGTTTCCATTGATTCAAATTATCCACCTTCCAACAACCATCCTCATAGACGAGGTCTACATCGACAGGGATGTCACTGAAGTTATGGAGGGTAAGCGATACGAAAGCTCGCCAAGGGAACTGATCTTTGTTGACTTCCTTCAGCACAAAATTGGAGGCGTGAAGGTGCTCCGCATCGAAGTCCTGACCCATGACCCAATAATCGGCTTCAAAATAGCTAATGCCATCACTTTCGCGATCTTTCTCAAGAATGGCTGCGACGGTGGCGTTCCAGTCTTCGGAACAGAATTTCTTGTCAAGTTGTGCGGATTTTTCTTGCCAATCATTGTCTTTGTAGGCTTCTGATACAGCTTTGTAGACATCTTGAACGGCCTCCAATGCGGATTCACCAAGTTCGGCTTCTGTAGGCTCATACACAGAGCCTGGACCATCAAGCATGAAGGTATCAACATCCGCTAAATCGTTGCCGTTTTCCCTAACTTGATTACCACAAGATACCAACGTAATAGCCATTGTGGTCATCAGGATGATAGTTGTCTTCTTCATATCAAAACATTAGATGAGGGGCATACCTGCTGCGACACATTCCTTGCGCATTTCGTCGGGCCAAATAGAGGCTTGGATTTCGCCCACGTGAGCCTTATGGAGAAGCACCATACAGAGACGACTCTGACCGATTCCGCCACCTATAGAAAGCGGAATCTCGTCATTCATCAACTTCTTATGGAAGAAGAGGTTGAGTCGATCTTTTTTATTCTCCAATTCAAGTTGACGAAGAAGAGCTTCCTTATCCACTCGAATACCCATGGAACTGAGTTCGATGCTGCGTCCTAACACAGGATACCAAATGAGGATATCACCATT
>JBGUMY010000034.1:0-2399 GCA_045117095.1 Bacteroidaceae bacterium
CGCTGGATTCGTGGACAGAAGATTGACCAGACCCTGCTCGACTTGCAATTGCCGCTCTACGAGAACATTCTGAGACAGGCGCCAGACTCCCTGCACACCCTCATAGTCTCTGGCGATGTGTTTATCCGTTCCACCCGTCCCTTGCAACCCATCCCCAATGTGGATGTGGTGTGCTACGGTCTTTGGGTAGATCCGTCCTTGGCGAAGAATCATGGTGTCTATTTTATGAACCGCCACACCCCTGACCGCCTCGATTTTGTGTTGCAGAAACCCTCCACTGCTCGTATGGCAGAACTGTCCCAGACCCACCTTGCCCTGATGGACATCGGCATCTGGCTGCTCAACGACCGTGCTGTGGAAATACTGCGAAGCAGGTCACACAAAAAGAATCCAACAAATACAGATATTCTGGAAAGCCCAGCGCATTACCAATCCTACGACCTCTATTCCGACTTTGGCACAGCATTAGGAGAGCATCCTACCACCCTCGACCCCGATATCAACTCCTTGCGCGTGGCCATCCTGCCGCTCGAAGGAGGAGAATTTTACCACTATGGCACTACGCCCGAGATGATTTCGTCTACCCTCATGCTGCAGAATCTGGTGCTTGACCAACGCATGATCATTCAGAAGCATGTGAAGAAGCACCCTGCCGTGTTTGTGCAGAACGCAGTGGTCGAGGCAGAACTCACGGAACAGAACTCAGAGATTTGGATTGAGAACGCCCATGTGCCTGCCTCATGGATCATCTCCTCGCAGAACGTCATCACAGGCATCCCCACCAATCAGTGGCACATCACTTTGCTGCCTGGACAATGCATCGACATCCAAGCCATTGGCGACGCTGCCTATGCGCTCCGACCTTACGGCTATCGGGATGCCATGCGTGGCGACATCACCAACCCTAACACCATCTTCCTCGGCCAACCCATCACCCAATGGTTGCAGCACCACCACCTCAATGAACTCGTCAATTGTCAATTGTCGAATAGCAAATGTCTCGATCTTCAGTCCGCTCCCCTCTTCCCCGTCTGCCAAGACCTGAAACAGATGGAACGACTGTTGACATGGATGTTGGCACCTCAACCCGACACCGACCTCAGTCAGGAGTGGGAAGCCCTGCCTCGTCTCTCCGCCGATGAAATTGCCAACCAAGCCAACCTCGAGCGACAGAGCCAGCAGCGCAAAGCCTTCCTTGCCCAAAACATCCCTTTCTTGGCACGCAACTATCGCAAGTCTGTCTTCTATCAGACCGATTTGAAAGACATGGCGAAAAAGTGCGTGGAGCATCAGATCGAACTGCCCCCACCCCTTCCTGCTGACGCCACGTCCATGCAGCAAATTCACGATGCCATGTTCCGTGCCCAAGTACAGAAACTCAGCGGTCAAGACAGCCGTGAAAACGAACGGAAAGCGTTCTCTGTGCTCCAGAAGGAGATGGTCGATACAGCCATCCAACATCCTCAATCCCCACGGCTCAATGCATACAAGGATCAAATCGTGTGGGGACGTTCGGCAGTACGCATCGACATTGCTGGCGGATGGACTGATACCCCACCCCATTGCCTCCTACGTGGTGGCAACGTGGTCAATCTCGCCATCGAACTGAATGGCCAACAACCGCTTCAGGTGTATGTGAAACCCACCCCCGAACTGCACATCAAATGCCGTTCCATCGACCTCGGCGCCGTAGAGACCCTGACCACCTACGAGGAAATCGCTCTCTACAACAAAGTCGGTTCACCTTTCTCCATTCCTAAGGCTGCTTTGGCGCTGTGTGGATTTCTGCCACCTTTCTGTGCGGAGAAGTACGAGACTTTGCAACAACAACTTACAGCCTTCGGTTCTGGTATCGAAATCACGCTCCTCTCAGCCATCCCTGCAGGTTCAGGACTTGGCACCAGTTCCATCCTCGCCTCCACCGTTTTAGGAGCATTGGCTGACTTCTGTGGACTCGGATGGGACAAATTCGAAATCGGACATCGTTCCCTCATCCTCGAACAGTTGCTCACCACAGGAGGCGGTTGGCAAGACCAATATGGTGGCATCCTGCCAGGCATCAAACTCCTGCAGACCGAACGCGGATTCAACCAGCGCCCTGTTGTCCGATGGCTGCCTGACACGTTCTTCCGTCACCCCGACTATCAGATGTGTCACCTGCTCTATTACACAGGTGTCACTCGCACCGCCAAGAGCATCCTCGCCGAAATCGTGCAGGGTATGTTCCTCAACTCAGCCGAACACCTTGACATCCTCGCGCAGATGAAACAGCATGCCCTCGACCTCTTCGATGCCATCCAACTCGGACAATTCCAACGCTACGGAGAACTCATCCGTCAGACATGGCAACAGAACAAGGCACTCGATGCAGGCACCGAGCCCCCTATCATTGCCCAGCT
>JBGUMY010000035.1:0-11722 GCA_045117095.1 Bacteroidaceae bacterium
TTCCCCTTCACGAAGACTGGTACCAATGCTTACACCGTGGGTAACACACTCGGCAGTAATGACCTCTCTCCTGAAATGACCTCTGAGGTAGAGTTAGGTCTGAACATGGCATTCCTGCAGAACCGCTTCAGTTTCGATTTTGCTTTCTACAACCGTGTTACCGACAAGCAAAGCGTTCAACTTGATATGGATCCCGCTACCGGTTACACCATCCAAAACACGAACTTCGGTAAGATCCGTAACCGTGGTCTTGAGTTGCTCGTTGAGGGCACTCCAGTGAAGACTCGCGACTTCCAATGGGATCTCACTTTCAATTGGACCAAGAACTGGAACAAGGTGCTCTCTCTGCCAGAAGGAGCGGAAGGCAACGAACAGGCCATCGACGCTGGATTCAGTGGTTGTGAGCTTTATGCTATTGAAGGTCGTGAGGTGGGTATCATCAAGACCTACACCAACAAGAAGACTGCTGACGGCAAGATTATCGTCAATGAGAATGGTCTGCCTGTCACCTCAGATGAATTGGTAGAGATCGGCTCTATACAGCACAAGTTCCAGATGGGCTTCGGCACACGTCTGCGCTACAAGGGCATCACGCTCTCTGTTGACTTCGACTATCGCCAAGGTGGTCTGATGTATTCGCGCACACGCGACATCTCTTTGTTCACAGGTAACGCTATTCAGACAGCTTACAACAACCGTAACCCATGGGTGGTACCAAATTCTGTCGTAGAAGTTGGCGCCGATGCTGACGGCAATCCTATCTACGAGGAGAACACAACTCCACTCACCCCCACCAACATCTATAACTATTGGAACAATGGTGGTCTCGGTATGGACGCTGACAACTTGATCAGCAAGACTTACCTCAAACTCCGCACCCTCAACCTTAGTTGGGATCTGCCTAAGAAGTGGCTGGCCCGCACATTCCTCTCAGATGTTCGCCTGACCTTCTTCGGCACCAACCTCTTCGTGTGGACACCATCGAGCAACACATTCATTGATCCCGAAATCACTTCTTGGGGCAACGACCTCGCAGGTGGCTTTGGTGAGTACAGCGCAAACCCAAGCTCTCGCAAGTTCGGTTTCAATCTTCAGGTTAAATTCTAAACGATGCAAAGAAAGTATATGAAAAAGATATTATCAATCGCTTTGTCAAGCATGCTGTTGCTCACAGCCTGCGATCTGGATATCAACGATGACCCTAATTATCCAAGCAGCGCAGATGTGACCACCGACTTGATTTTCCCATCAGCGGAAAACTTTATTGCCGATGTCATCGGTGATGATATGTTCACCAATGCGGGCTTCTTCGCTCAGTATTTTGAGCAGATGCCTGCCGCAAACCAATACAACGACCTTGCCGAGTTGAACATCAACGAAGGTAAGAACCTCTTCAACCGCGACTATCGTCTGATCTATGCAGGCGCCCTGACAGACCTGAAGGACATCATGGATCGCTCGACCAGCACAACCGACATCTTCGCCTGCACCGTGTTACGTGCCTACGCTCTCCAAGTCATTGTTGACTGCCAAGGCGAAGCACCCTACACAGAGGCTTTGCAGGGAGCATCTAACCTCAACCCCAAGTGGGATGACGGTAAGACCATCTACGAGGGTGTGCTTGCAGAACTGGACGAGGCAGAGGATAACATCGATTTTGCTGATGTCATGACCCTGACGGATCCCATGCTGCAGAAAGATATTTACAAGTGGATCAAGTTTGCCGACGCACTCCGTCTGCGTATGCTGCTCCGTCTTATCGACGGCAATGTGAATGTGGAGGCCAACATCAACAAGGTGAAGAAATTGGTCGCTGACGACTTCTTCTTCAGCGGTGATATCACTTGGAACGTTTATTCTGACGCCGAAAACCAATACAACCCATGGTTCGACTGTAAGAACACATTAGGTGCCAGCAACCACTGCGCAGCCTTCCCAATCGTGGCCTACATGACTTACACTGAAGACCCCCGCATCTCTTACGCAATGGAGCCATGCAAGTACGACAACAGCTACACGGGTCAGATTCCAGGTTCCAAGACCAAGACTCCAGGCTGGTTGGGACTTACTACTTCGGAGTATCAGGATGACCGCGTGAGCAACATCAAGTACGATTTGTTCCGCACAGCTCCTGTCTATTTCTACACACAGTCTGAACTTCAGTTCTTGATTGCAGAGGTGGAACTTCGCTTCAACCACAACGATGCCGCAGCTAAGGCCGCATACGAAGCAGCCGTTCGAGCTGACTTCGAATCGAGGGATGTGGATGATGTGGACGAATTCCTCAGCGGTTGGGGTGAATGGAAGGGTTCTGATGCCAACAAACTTAACCTCATCTACATGCAGAAGTGGGTAGCACTCTTTATGCGCGACCATCTGGAAGCATGGACGGAGGCACGCCGCACAGACATCCCAGCCGTATCTCCCATCTCTGCAGAAAAGGTTGCCAGCAATCCTGAGTCGTACAATCCAGGCGACTTCATCGTACCAGCTGTGAACCAGTATGGTAAGGGTGGCCTCTGCAAACGTGTTCCTTACTCCAGCGATGCACGTTCTACCAACAAGAACACGCCAGCCAGCAAAGGCATCAACGAGCCAGTGTTCTGGGATATCAAGTGATTTATCATCGTAAAGTAATAATATAGATTATTTGTACTGAATTTATGAAAAAGTATTTAATATATTCGTTCTCTGTCTGCATGATGGCACTCGGCTTGTTCTCATGCAACGATGACAATGACGATCACACCGATAAGCGCATCACTTACTATGCGACATTGGAACTCGATGGAGAAGATAGAGTGGTGGTAGACAAGGGTTCTGCCTATGTGGAGCCAGGCTTCTCTGCCGAAATGAAAGGTGAGGATGTCACTGACCAAGTGTCCGTTTCATCTAACATCGACACCAATAATTCCGGTGTCTATTCTGTCACCTACTCTATCACAAATGCCGATGGATTCTCAGTTTCGAAACAGCGCACCGTCGTTGTGCTCGACACCAACGATCCCATCGAAGGCTTCTACCTGACCAGCAAGGATGCTTACCGTGACTACAGCGGTACGCTCACCAACTATGGCGGTCCGTTCGAGGTGCTCATTTTCAACAATGGCGACGGTACTTATTACTTCGAAGACCTGATGGCAGGTTGGTACTGCCAGCGTGCCGGCTATGGATCAAACTATTCAATGCTTGCCAATGTAGCCATCAACGAAGATGGTTCATTGGAACTGATTGACAGTTTTGTGCCAGGTTGGGGTGATGAAGCCGACGCTCTCGAAGGAACTTACGACTCAGCCACAGGCAAGTTCACCTACGTGCTGGCGTATGCAAGTGTTATCAACTTCCACGTGACTTTGGAGAAAGAGGGTCTCGAGGAGGAGGAGTAATCTAATAAAATAGATACTAACGAAGAATAAAATTGCACATTATGAAAAAGATATTTTCAGCAATCATGATCACAGCCGCTGCGATGCTTGGTATCAGCTCATGTAGCACCGAGACTGACGAATCGGCTGGAGGTACAGCCGTACAAGATATGGCTGGCAACTGGGAAGTCGTGATCGACATCATAGAAATTGACGAAAATGGTGACTCCATCCACTATGGTGACTACTATGGTTTCGGAGCTCTTACGTTCTACACTTACAACACGAATGACAACCGCAGCGACTCTCTCTACGTGGATGACTTCGGCCAGTTGTTGCAGGTGTCGTCAAGCCTTTGGGGTGTGAAAGCAAAAGTGGGATGTAATCTCTCCAATTTCACCATCTCTGGCACCAATGCAAATCTGTATGCCAGTGAGGATGCGCCAGAGACTTGCAAAGTGACAGGACGTATCATGCCAGGTGCTGCAACAAACCTGCATGGCATGCCCAACGACAGCATCTGCGTAGATGTTGAATTCGATTGGGATCCAGGTTGGGTTTACCGCTACGCTGGTCAGCGTTACACAGGTTTCTACGAGTAACCCTTTTGTAAGCAACAAACGGCGATTGGACTTTACCAATCCCTCAGAAAAAGTGGTAGGATGAATGAATCCTGCCACTTTTTTTCGCATTCCCTTCTTTTTTAGGCAGAAAACCACTAACTTTGTAGTCGAAATGGAAAAGAAGGATACGCACAAACAACAGATTGAGACCCTCCTCATCAAGAGGAAATTGTATCGTGACCCCAATTACTCCGCCAAACAACTAAGTGAGGAATTGGGGCTATCGGCGTCCCAACTCTCACGCATCCTTAAAAACGAGTATGCCATGGGGTATTCCGAGATTGTGCATTTCTATCGCATACAAGACGCCATGCACCATCTGAAAGATAAGCGCTTTTCCCCTTACTCCATCGATGATATTGGTGAATTAGTGGGATTCAAGAACAGGCAATCGTTCTTCGCCGCTTTCAAGAAGGTGACTGGAACCACCCCTGAGAAATTCCGCCAACAACAACTCTTCTAAATCAAAATATATGACTAAAGCAGTAAAAACAATGATGATGACAGCACTTTTGGCTGCAGCAACAGGCACCGTAAGTGCCGAACAGCCAGCCCACGCGCTGGGCGAAAGTTCCTTGCGGACTGACAACCCAACCTCGGTGGCAGGTAAGAAAGAAAAGAAGTTTGAGTATAGCAATGAACGTTTTGCCGACCTCCAGATGCTTCGCTACAAGGTGGAAGGATTTGAACAACTGACCCTGAAGCAGAAGACTTTCATCTACTATCTGCAAGAGGCAGCATTGTATGGCCGTGATATCCTGTTCGACCAGAATGGCAAATACAACTTGCGCATCCGCAAGATGCTGGAGGATGTGTATGTGAACTATCAGGGTGACCGAGAAAGCCAGAACTTCAAGGCATTGGAAACCTATCTGAAGCGTGTTTGGTTCTCCAACGGCATTCACCATCATTATGGCTGTGAGAAGTTTGTGCCGGGATTCACACGCAGATGGTTGCAGGACTGTGCCGTCTGTTCCGATGAAATCGCCAATGTCATCTTCAATCCCGATGTGTTGCAGAAACGTGTGAACCTGGCTGAAGGGGCTGATCTCGTGAAGACCAGCGCCAGCAACTACTACGACAACGTGACACAAGCGGAAGCAGAGGCTTTCTATGCTCAACAAAAGGCTGAAGGCGATTCACTCCACCCTGTGATGTATGGCATGAATTCACGCCTTGTCAAGAACAAAAAGGGCGAACTCATCGAGAAAAAGTGGACAATAGATGGGCTCTATGGCTCTGCCATCAAGAAGATTGTAGAGAATCTGAAACTGGCACGTCCCTTCGCTGAGGATGAACAGCAGCAGAAAGTGATTGACCTGCTCATCTCTTATTATGAAACAGGCGATCTGAAGACTTTCGACCAATATTCCATCGCTTGGGTGGAGAACACAGCCCCCTTGGTGGACTTCGTCAACGGTTTCATCGAGTGTTATGGCGACCCATTAGGTCTGAAGTGTTCATGGGAAAGCATCGTGAACTTCAAAGACTTGGAAGCCACCAAGCGCACAGAGACCCTGAGTGCTAACGCACAGTGGTTTGAAGACAATTCGCCTGTGGCTCCTGAATTTAAGAAAGAGAAAGTGAAGGGCATCACTGCCAAAGTCATCAAGGCTGCCATCCTTGCTGGCGACCTTTACCCTTCTACTGCCATTGGCATCAATCTGCCCAACAGCAACTGGGTTCGTGCCGAGCATGGTTCAAAGTCTGTGACCATTGGCAATCTGACAGACGCCTACAACCAAGCAGCAAAAGGCAACGGCATGTTGCAAGAGTTCGCCTATGGCAAGGAAGAGATTGAGCTGGTGGAGAAATATGGCGATTTGACCGACGATTTGCATACTGACCTGCACGAATGCTTAGGTCATGGAAGCGGCAAACTTCTGGAGGGTGTTGATGCAGACAGTCTCAGGGCTTACGGCAGCACCATCGAGGAAGCACGTGCCGACCTCTTTGCCCTCTATTATCTGGCCGACCCCAAACTGGTGGAATTAGGTTTGGTGCCCAATGAAGAGGCTTACAAAGCCAGCTACATCGCACAGATGCAGAACGGTCTGCTCACCCAGTTGGTACGCATCAACTTAGGCAACAACATCGAGGAGGCACACATGCGTAACCGTGCCCTTATCGCTCGATGGGCTTACGAGCATGGCAAGGCTAACAACGTGATGGAACTGGTGAAGCGTGATGGCAAGACCTTCGTGAAGATTAACGACTATCAAAAACTTCGTGGTCTCTTTGGCGAACTGCTCGCAGAGATTCAACGTGTGAAGTCAACAGGCGATTTCAAGGGTGCCCAAACCCTTGTGGAGACCTATGGCGTGAAGATTGATCCAGAACTTCACAAGGAAATTCTCGACCGCTATACCAAACTCAACATCGCCCCCTACAAGGGCTTCATCAATCCTGTTTATACTGCTGTTCGCGACGCACAAGGCAACATCACCGATGTGACGATCTCCTACACCGAAGGTTATGCCGAGCAGATGCTTCGCTACAGCAAGGACTACTCCACCCTGCCCCTCATCAATGAATAATCGCATCAACGACATCAAAAAGGAACTGCACGCCTACATGAACGGGGTGGTCTCAGCACATGCCAGACAAACTGAGGACTATCGCGTGAATTGGGGCGTGGAGATTCCAAGGCTGGTCGAGATGTCCGATGAAATCGCCACTTCTGAGGAGGAATCCCTGCGAGCATTGGCACAAGCACTATGGAATGACAGCACCAGAGAGTGCAAGATCTTAGCGTGCATGCTGATGCCTGCGGAGGAAATGCCAGAAGAAGTGTGCGACATCTGGGCAGAAGAGATTCGAACGGAGGAAATCGCCACGATGTTCTGCATGTATCTCGTTCAACGTCTTCCCTACGCCAGTACGAAAGCGTATGAATGGATGGCACGCGAGGAGAAGATATTGCAAACCTGTGGCTTTCTAACCCTCTGCCACATCATCCGAAAATACGAGTTGAGCGAAGAGGCTGAGGCTGAATTTCTCGACCAGGCCAGTGCGTCGTTGGACAACAAATATGCTCTCAAAGCCCTGCAGATTTATGCTTCTCGGAACGAAGATAATGCACGGAAAGTTAAAAAAGTGGCGGATTATTTGTAGCACCCAAAGAAAAGCACTAAATTTGTGCCCGTATTGTGCATAGGTGGCATGATCATTGTGCATTGACAGTATGAAAAAGGCTAACGAAGAAGGATCACACACAGCAGAGACTCCCCACGACATCCTCACCCGTTATATGACGGAGAAGGGCATGCGGAAGACTCCTGAACGCTATGCCATCATGGAGGTCGTCATGAAGATGATGGGACATCACAGTGCTGACGAGATCCTCACCATGATGCCTGAGAACTTCCATGTAAGCCGAGGCACCATCTATAGCACATTGGCATTGTTGGTAGAATGTGGATTGGCACATAGCCACCACATGGAGGTGGCCACCTTGTATGAATGCGCCTATGAGCGCCCAACCCACCACCACTACATCTGCACAGGATGCCAAAAGATATGGGACTTGCAGGATTCCTCTATCGAACAGGTGGCCTCAAAAGTGAAGACCCCTCGCTTCAAAAAGTTGCGCTGCAACACCTACATCTACGGTATCTGCAACATCTGCCAAGCCAAACTGGCACGCCTAAAGAAGAAGATGGAGAAGGAGAAGGAGGCAAACATCACCAAGGAGGAAAAGCGGTTTGCCAGAATCAACGAAGAACTGGCGAAAGCCGCTGAGTGGTTTAAGTAAAGAGGCCCCTCCCTCACCTCCCCTAAAGGGGCGAAGCAGTAACTTCAGAAACAAAAACAAATATTATAATAACTCAAAAAAACACCCCTAAAACTCTCTTGCTACCGACAGTTCGGTGTATACTCTCCCCATTCAGGAGGAGCAAGGAGGGGGTCTAAATTATGAAAGTTGATGTACTCTTGGGTCTTCAATGGGGAGACGAAGGTAAAGGTAAGGTGGTGGACGTATTGACACCACGCTATGACGTAGTAGCCCGTTTTCAGGGAGGTCCTAATGCTGGACACACGCTCGAGTTTGAAGGACAGAAGTATGTGCTTCGTTCCATTCCATCGGGCATTTTCCAAGGTGACAAAGTAAATATCATTGGTAATGGTGTGGTGCTTGCACCCGACCTCTTCATGGACGAGGCAAAAGACCTCGAGAAGAGCGGCCACAGCTTGAAGAACCGCCTCCACATTTCAAAGAAGGCACATCTCATCATGCCAACCCACCGTCTGCTCGATGCTGCCTACGAGGCTGCCAAGGGTAAAAACAAAGTAGGAACTACTGGTAAGGGCATTGGTCCTACCTACACCGACAAGACCAGCCGTAACGGTCTGCGTGTAGGTGACATCCTCGATGGATTCGCCGAAAAGTATGCTGCACACAAGGCACGTCATGAGGAAATTCTCAAAAGCCTCAACTACACCGACTACGACATCACGGAGGTGGAGAAAAAGTGGATGGAAGGCATTGAGTACCTCAAGGGGTTCCAACTCGTGGATTCTGAACACGAAATCAATAAACTCCTGAAGCAGGGAAAGACCGTGCTTTGCGAAGGCGCTCAGGGCACAATGCTCGATATCGACTTCGGTTCTTATCCCTTCGTGACTTCTTCTAACACCATCTGTGCGGGTGCCTGCATCGGTTTGGGTATTGGTCCTAACAAGATTGGCGATGTATTCGGCATCATCAAGGCATACTGCACTCGTGTGGGTGCTGGTCCATTCCCTACTGAATTGTTCGATGAAACCGGTGCTACGATGCGTGCCATTGGTCATGAGTACGGCGCTGTGACTGGACGTGAACGTCGTTGTGGTTGGATTGACCTTGTGGCACTTCGCTATGCTATCATGGTCAGCGGCGTGACTAAACTCATCATGATGAAGAGCGATGTCCTCGATGGATTCGACGCCATCAAGGCTTGCACCGCCTACAAACTGAAGGATGGCAGCGTGACCCGCGACTTTCCTTACGATATCAGCGATGGTCTTATCGAACCTGTCTACGAAGAACTACCAGGTTGGAAGACAGACCTCACCAAGATGACTAGCGAGGCTCAATTCCCCAAAGCATTCTCCGACTACATCGCTTTCTTGGAGAGGGAACTGGAGACTCCTATCACTATCGTCAGTGTAGGTCCAGACCGCGAACAGACCATCGAAAGATGAATCATGAGAAAAAGCGCATTTTTCTTCATCCTCATGCTCATGCTGACCACCTGTTGCAACAGGATGAGTCAGCATGAGCGCATTCTTGCCAGCATCGACAGCCTGACGGAAATCAATGCCGACAGTGCCAGAGGGATGCTCATGGGCATGAAGGAGGAAATGGAAAATGCGGACGAAGAAACGAAAGCCTATTACAATCTGCTCAGGGTGAAAGCCGATGACAAGGCGCATGTGGAGCACACCTCTGACTCGCTCATCACCGCTGTAGCTGAATACTACAAGAAACACCTCCAAAGTGGACATCTGCCCGAAGCCTATTATTATGTGGGTCGCGTGAACTCCGATTTGCGACATGGAGAACGTGCCATCCTCTTTTACCAGAAAGCATTGTTGGAGGACAGCATTCATGTCACCGTTCATCTCAAAAGCCGTATCTATGCCCAGTTAGGCAACATCTACCTGCGCAACAACCTCTATGAAGAGGCCATTACCATGCAGCAAGTGGCGTATTTTTACTGCAAGCAAGAAGGCGACACGCTGGGCATGAGATACAGTTCGGAAGAAATCGATACCATCACTAAGCTTGCCCTATTGGATAGCGCACAAAATGATATGGGCAAGAAAGAGATGATCATGAAGGTGCAGAAACTAAATGAGCAAGCCAAAAGTCAAGTGTTATATGACAAAAACGAGCGGTTGAAGGAAGAAAATGCACAAACCCAGATGAAGGTATGGGGCATCAGCATCGCCGCCATCCTCATGATCGCTGTTACCATCTTGGTGTTGCGCCGTCAACGGAAACTGAAGAAAGAGGAAGCCGCCCAGCTCTTCCTCTCATCGCAGAGCAAGCGACAATTCTACAACAAGGACATTGACCTGCTCCTGACCACCCATATTGATAAGAACAAAGTGCTGAAAGAAGCAGATTGGAAGCAGATGGAAGAACGGCTCTTAGAAGCCTTCCCCTCATTCAGGGAACACCTCTTCTCCCTCTACCCACTTTCTGACACCGAATACCGCATCTGCATGCTCATCAAGATGGAGGTTGCCCCCTCCAACATTGCCAAATTGATGGCACTTGGTACCAGTGCTGTATCTCAAAACCGTCTTCGCATGCAACAAAAAGTGTTTGACGGGAAGGGAACTGCCAAAGATTGGGATAAATTTATCATTTCCTTATAAACCAAAGAATTTCAATCCCTTACAAGAACCTTGTGAACTTTTTGTGAACTATTTTCAGCCCTCAGAATAAAATGTGAATTTTTTGTGAACTCATTTTCTTGGTGTTATTGGGTATGATTCCTACCTTTGCACCATCAAAATTGTTTCACCTCAAAAAACTTCCATGATGAAAACTAATCGCATTCCCCTTTTGGCAATCCTTTGCCTCTGCTTCTCCACCATCGCTTATGGTCAGAAGCCCATAGATCAGACACAGGCGAAAGCCTATACGCTGCCGCTGCCGCTCAATACCGACCCACTACGTGAGCGCTTGGGCATTCAGATAGACAGCATCGCCGACTCTATTATGCAAAATATAAAAGATGAGTTGGAGAAGAAAGACAAGAAGGAGAAGAAGGACAAGAAAAAGCATATACAATTCAACAAGATTCTCAATCGCTCGAAAAAAAGCATCACGTTTGTGGTGGACGAAAATCTGCCTGCCCCCAAACAGACATTCGCGATGTGCAAGGACGGGATGGAGCTTGCCAATAGGATTGTGGGCAAGTTAGAGATTCCACTCGATCAGCGGCAAGTGGTCAAGACCAGCTTCGACAAGGAAAGCCTATACTACATGGGAGAGGACAACTTCTATAAATGTATTGTGCAGGCATTTGCCGATCACCGACCCTTAGTACTGTCGCCCGACATGGTGTGGCTCATCATCGGTCAAGGCTTTTCACGCTACGTGAATGACCATTCGGAGGAATTGCGCGATAAATTGGTGTTTCATCAGGGGAAGATGGACTTGGTGGTGAATGCTGACAATGACATCCTGAGCCCCCAAGGAGACTGGACGAAGTTGCTGAACGACTTTTCTGCCTGCGTGGCTGCCAACACGAAGGGAGAGGTGACGGAGCTGATGATAGCCAACTTCTCCACCACAGGTGTGACAGAACGCATTGCCTCGCAGATCACGCTGATGGAGACAGTCAAAAAGTATTTCAATTGGTGGAACATAGCAGTAGCCTGTGGCATTCCTCACATCACGCTCAAAGGCACGCCTGAAGACTGGCAGAAAGTGCGCAAGAAGGCACGTGGTTTGGCGCAGTATGGTCTTGAAACATGGTCAAGAGACCTGGATATCATCCTGACCGAGTTTGTGCAAGCGTCGGAGGGGCATCCCAATCAAGCCTTTTGGGAAAACATCGTGATGAAAGACCGTGTGGATAAATTCAAAACCAAGAAGTTGTGTGGCCTCTACGATGTCAATGAAACGACCCATTTGGACGGCTGGTTCCTAAAGTTCTTCCCCGATGAAGAAGGAAAAACGCAGAACGATGTGCTTTGGACGACAGAAATGCCTTCTGAGATAGTACGTGCGAGTTT
>JBGUMY010000036.1:0-3707 GCA_045117095.1 Bacteroidaceae bacterium
TCAACGTTGCGCTAACATGACGGGCTACGGATTAGTGATGAAGAATGGCGACAAGGAAGACCTTAATTCGGGCATCAAGGTGGATGCGGTTCCTGCTTACAACACATCGGAAGGACGCACTCAGTTCCATCCCAAAGGACGTGATAACGGCTACATCCTTGACCTTGACGGACTGCGCATCTATATAGCAGGTGACACAGAGGATATACCAGAAATGGCTGATATCAAAGACATCGACATTGCCTTCATGCCTTGCAACCAGCCATATACAATGACGCCCGAGCAACTCATTAAAGCTGCCCGGGTCATCAAACCTAAAGTTCTATTCCCCTACCACTACGGACAGACCGATGTGACCACCTTACCCGAAGTGCTAAAGGGAGATCATATCGACGTCAGAGTCAGACCCTACGACTAAAAAATTCCTCACCCGATCAGTGCGTCTGCCAGCACTTTCAGGTCTTCAATGGTCTTGGCCTTCACAGTGGATTCCACTGTGACAAGGGGTTCGATGATGGTGATGTTCTTCATCGCCTCCATCTGCTCGCGCATCTTCTTGCCAGCAGCAGGTGCCCATGTACCGTTCTCGACAAAGGCTACCTTGCGATTCTGGTAGGTCTTGATGCGGAGGTGGTTGATGAAGTCCTCCATGATGGGCATGATACCACCATCATAGGTCGGTGCACAAAGCACCATACGGTCGTAGCGGAATGCATCTTCCACAGCCTCATGCAGGTCTTCACGGGCTATGTCAGCCGTTGAAACCTTCACATCACTCTTCTCTCGAATGATGTCTGCAAGCTTCAAAGCAGCCTGAGCTGTGTTGCCGTGCAGAGAACAATAAGCAATGAAAATGCCCTCATTCTCAGGCTCGTACTTGCTCCATGTGTCGTAGAGACCGATGTAATAGCCGAGGTCTTCGGAGAGGATGGGACCATGCAAGGGACAAATCTGTTGGATGTCGAGCGCAGCAACCTTCTTCAAGAGGTTCTGCACCATCGCACCATATTTGCCTACAATGTTGAAATAGTAGCGGCGAGCCTCACATGCCCAACCTTCGTCATCTTCTTCCTCCTTGCAAAGAGCGCCAAACTTACCAAAGCCATCAGCCGCAAAGAGAATCTTTGCCTGCTGGTCATAGGTGACCATCACTTCTGGCCAGTGTACCATCGGTGCCATGAAGAATTGTAAGGTGTGCTCACCCAAAGAAAGAGTCTCACCTTCCTTCACCACCTGAATGCGTGCGCTGAAATCGACGTCGAAGAAACGCTTAAACATCGCCACAGCCTTCTGAGAGCATACAGCAGTCATGTTGGGGTACTTCTCCATGATGTACTGCACACTGCCACCATGATCGGGTTCGAGGTGCTGCACAATCAGATAGTCTGGCGTCTTGCCATTCAGAGCCGCTTCGAGGTTCTTGTTCCACTCTTCAGTCTTGGTGGCATCCACCGTATCCATGATAGCAATTTTCTCATCTTCTATCAGATAGGAATTGTACGACATGCCTAATGGCACATCGTACTGTCCTTCGAAGAGATCAATATCAAGGTCATCCACACCAATGTACTTCACACCAGGTGCAACCAAATCGTATTTCATGTCCTTATATATAAATAATGTGTAATTACAATTACTTCAGACGTTCCTGAATCGCCTTGCTTTCAGCCTCGTAACCAGGCTTGTTGAGCAGGGCAAACATGTTTTTCTTATAAGCCTCCACACCTGGCTGGTTGAATGGATTGACACCAAGGATGAGACCAGAGATGCCACAACCCTTCTCGAAGAAGTAGATGAGTTGACCGATATTGTACTCATCCAGTTTCTCGATGCTGATCTTGATGTTTGGAACACCACCATCCACATGCGCCAACTGGGTACCGAGTTCAGCCATCTTGTTCACTTCATCGATGCGCTTGCCAGCAAGGAAGTTCAATCCATCGAGGTTTTCCTCGTCAGAAGGCACAGCAAGACAGGTATTGGGCTTTTCTACAGAAATGACAGTCTCAAAGATGGTACGTTCACCATCCTGAATCCACTGACCCATTGAGTGGAGATCGGTGGTGAGGTCAACCGATGCAGGGAAGATACCCTTGCCATCCTTACCCTCACTCTCACCATAGAGCTGCTTCCACCATTCACCAAGGTTATGGAGTTTAGGCTGATAGTTCGCCATAATTTCAATCTTCTTGCCGTTCTGATAGAGGGCATTGCGGACAGCCGCATAGACAGCAGCAGGATTCTCCTCACAAGCCACATTGAGGTCGCACTGCTTCTCCATATCCTGTGCACCCTTCACAAGGGCTGCAATGTCGAAGCCTGCCACTGCAATAGGCAGCAGACCTACAGGTGTGAGCACAGAGAAACGACCACCCACATTGTCTGGGATGATGAAGGACTTGTAACCCTCCTTATCAGCCGTTGTGCGAGCAGCACCCTTCTTAGCATCAGTAATGGCCACGATCACCTTCTTCGCCTCTTCCTTACCACGCTGGTCTTCACACATCTTCTTCAAGAGACGGAACGTAATGGCAGTCTCTGTAGTGGTACCAGACTTAGAAATGTTGATAACGCCAAACTTCACGCCCTTCAGGTAGCCAATCAGTTCAGAAAGATAGTCCTCGCCGATGTTGTTACCAGCAAAGAGGATACGTGGGGTTTTCGATGGCTGCAACCAACCAAAGCTGTTGGACAGTGCGTCAATGACCATGCGGGCACCTAAATAAGAACCGCCGATACCAGCCACCACAACAGCCTCACAATTCTCTTGCAGCACTTTGGCTGTAGCGTTCAACTCAGCAATAAACTCAGGGGTGATAGAACTGGGCAAATGCATCCATCCAAGGAAGTCATTGCCTGCACATGTACCCTGCTCAAGAGCTTCCTGAGCAGCCTTCACTTGAGGTTTCAGAGCCTCAATCGCATCTGCCTTCACAAACGAGGCAGCCTTTGTAATGTCAATTTTCATAGTTGTATGTTTAGGGGTTTATCTTAAAGAATCGCTCAAGATTTTGATTTCCACACTGGGTGAAATCTTTTCGTAAAGGATATTATAGACAGCATCGAGGATGGGCATGTTGACGTGGTAACGCTTGTTGAGAATCTTCATGCAGTTCGTGCCGTAGTAGCCTTCTGCTATCATTTCCATTTCCAACTGCGCCGTCTTCACAGAGTACCCTTGCCCAATCATCGTACCAAACACGCGGTTTCTGGAGAAGTTCGAGTACATCGTCACCAGCAAATCGCCCAAATAGGCAGAATCGCTCACATGACGATCTTCAGGTTGCACAGCTGTCAAAAAGCGTTTCATCTCCTGCACCGCATTCGACACCAACACCGCCTGGAAGTTATCTCCTAACTTCAATCCGTGACAGATACCTGCCGCAATGGCATAGACATTCTTCAGCACAGACGAATACTCGATGCCCTCGATGTCAGGCGACACATTGGTCTTCACGTACTTGTTGGCAAACAAATCAGCCACCACCTGCGCATTGTCCAGATCACGACATCCAATAGTCAGATAACACAAACGGTCGAGTGCCACTTCCTCCGCATGACTGGGACCTCCAATGCAAGCCACCTGCTCCTCTGG
This sequence comes from Bacteroidaceae bacterium, assembly GCA_045117095.1. Lineage (GTDB taxonomy): Bacteria > Bacteroidota > Bacteroidia > Bacteroidales > Bacteroidaceae > Minthosoma. The sequence continues at coordinate 3,596 of JBGUMY010000036.1, forward strand.
CACATTGTACTGCCTTTGAAAATATCGACTTACAGTCAGGCTTTCCTCTGGCACAATACCTTTGATGGCCGTCACAATCATCTTCTCCCTCATGTTCGCCTTCAACTTCTTC
>JBGUMY010000037.1:0-5849 GCA_045117095.1 Bacteroidaceae bacterium
ATTGGTGCGTTAGTTCAGTAGGTTAGAATACATGCCTGTCACGCATGGGGTCACGAGTTCGAGTCTCGTACGCACCGCAAGAAAAAGAGTTTCAGACGAAAGTTTGAGACTCTTTTTTATCATTTTTTATCCAAAGCATTAAACCTTTTGACCAAGATATTGTCCTATGAAACGTAACCAAAACTGACCAACATGAATTTATTTCAAAAATCCATTCTTTTCGTGATATTGTTGGCTTCGGCTCTTACAGCACAGGCACAAACAGCACTAAAAGGTAAATTGATTGACAGTGAAACAGGCGAAGCACTGATGTCTGGCACTGTGATGGTGATGACTCCCGACACGACAGAGATGGTGTATGGAGGAACCACTTCAAAGGACGGTGCATTCAACATCAAAGGCGTGAAGGACGGCAAGTACATGCTGAAAATCACGTATATCGGTTATTACAATTTTTATCGTCCCCTCAACATCAGCCGAAAGGACAACAAGGGCTCGGTGGCGGTGGGAACGGTATTGCTGATTCCCAACACGATTCTGTTGAATCAAGCTGTGGTGACAGCCGAGCTGAAAGAAATGGAGATGAAGGACGACACCCTCATCTTCAATGCCGATGCGTTCAAGGTGCCCGAAGGTAGTGTACTGGAAGACCTGATCAAGAAACTTCCTGGTGTGGAAATCTCGGACGGTGTCATCAAGGTGAATGGCAAAACCGTCAGGAGAATCTTAGTGGGTGGCAAGGAGTTTTTCGGCAATGACCAGAACATGTCGTTGAAGAACTTGCCTGCGGAGATTGTGGATAAAGTAAAGACTTACGACCGGCAGTCAGATATGGCCCGCATCACGGGTATAGACGATGGAGAGGAGGAGACAGTCATTGACTTGACCATCAAGAAAGGATTCCAACAAGGATGGTTTGGCGACATCAATGCGGGGTATGGAACCGATAAACTCTATTCACTCCGAACGACCATCAACCGCTTCTCGGACAAGATACAGGGAAATATCATAGGGTCGCAGAACAACACTGGCAACAATGGTAATGCCACAGCCAGGCAGATAGGCGGACGGTTGGTCTTTGATGTCAAGAACTTTGAATTTGGTGGAAACATTCGCGTCAATTATAATAAAAGTAATTCAGCCTCCTATAGCAGCAGTCAGAACTTCGTGCGAGCTGCATCCTACAGCAATAGCCGCAACTCAAACATGAACAAAAGCAACAGCGTGAATGGCGATTTTAAGATTGAATGGAAACTCGACTCCGTCACTACCCTACTCTTCCAGCCTCGTTTCTCGGCAGGCGATTCGAAGAGTTCGTCGGAGAGTGCATCGGCTACCTTCAATGACGATCCCTATAAAAACGGTGTGACTGACCCGCTCAGTCAGATTGATTTGGTCAGCAACAACATCAAAATCAATGAGAACGCATCGAAGAACTGGACGGATGGCGACAACTACAACTTTAATGGAAGTCTGATGCTCAACCGCCGTTTGGGCGGAAAGCCCTGGTTCGGTCCCAGCGCTGTGACGGGCAGCAATGGACGCAATATCAGCATCCGCATGAACGGAACGGCCAGTGGCAGCGGCAGCAAGAACTACAACTGGTCGAACGTCATCTATCATCAGCGAAACGACTCGACAGACCTGACCTATCGCCACCGCAACAATCCGCAGAAAAACCGCAACTACAGCGTGGGATTCACCTATTCCGAACCCGTTTTGCGCAACTTGTTCGCCCAACTCAATTATAGTTATGACTACTCGAAGCGTCACTCCGACGGACAGACCTATGACTTCGCCAAGATAGATTCCATTGGTAAGACGCTCTGGGAAGACTATGGACAGTATGGTATGCTGGCGCCCAACTATTTCGAGTTCTTGAGTGATTCGCTGTCACGCTACACGGACAACATCAACAAGACACACAACATCAACTTCAGTCTTCGCTACATCACCCAGTTGCTCAACATCAGTGGTGGTATTCGCATTGAGATGCAGAATCAAAAGATGGTCTATCAGTATCAAGGCCTCGACACCATCGCCAGTCGCAACTTCTCGCGCATCAGCCCGACGCTGAACGCACGATTCCGCTTCACACGTCGCCACACACTCAACATCACCTATCGAGGTAACACGAGCCAGCCCGACATGACCAGCCTTTTCAACCTGACTGATAACAGCAATCCGCTTAACATCCGTGAGGGTAATCCTGAACTGAAGCCTTCGTTCACCCACAACATCCAAGCAAGTTGGAACAACTATTGGGAGGCAACCCGTCGGAGCGCCAATGCGAACATCTCGTACAACACGACCAGGAACAGCATCGCCAACCGCACGGAATACAACGAAGAGACTGGTGGACAGCGCACACGACCCGAAAACATCAATGGCAACTGGAGCATGAATGCAAATATTGGCTTCAACACTCCCCTTGGATGGGAACGCCTAACCATGAACGCCAGCACCAGCGGATCGCATGATAACCGCGTCAGCTACATCTATCAAAATCACGAGACGTTCAAAAACACAGTGATATCCAACACCCTCGGCGAGAACCTGACCATCACTCTGCGTCTGAATAACTTCGACGTGCGTGCCACAGGGCGAGTCAACTGGCATAAGACGGAAAGTGAGCTCGTCGAGTCCAGCAACCAGAGCACCTTCGATTTCCGATACGGACTCTCCTCGACTGGCAACTTTGACAATGGCTTCGGCTTCTCCACCGACATCAATATGAGTTCGCGTCGCGGCTACTCATCTGCGAACATGAACACCAACGAACTCATTTGGAACGCCCAAATCAGTTACCGATTCCTCTACAAGAAGCAGGCAACCATCTCGCTGCAGGCATATGACATTCTGAACCGCCGCAGCAACATCAGCCGTACCATCGATGCCTATTCACGTTCTGACCGTGAGACTACCGCCATCTACAGTTACCTGATGCTCAACTTCCGCTGGCGCTTCAATCTGTTTGGTTCCCGTGAAGCTCGTCGCGACCTTCGCGAAATGCGCAACTTCCGCAACGAGATGCCCGAGGGTATGCCAATGCCTGAAGGTGGAGGCCGTGGAGGTCGTGGAGGCGGCGGCTTCGGAGGAGGCGGTGGCTTCGGAGGCGGAGGCGGCTTCGGAGGAGGTGGCGGCTTCGGCGGAGGAGGCGGCTTCGGCGGAGGAGGCGGAGGCGGACGCTTCTAACACATCCTATCGCGATAATCTTCGTAAGTATATTGACGGAACAATTCAAATGTTCCGTCTTTTTTTAGCATGCCAATAGATGGGTGACCGATGCCATTGAACATGGTTGTCTTCACCGTCGTGTAGTGAATCATGTCCTCAAAAATGAGCGTCTCCCCAATCTGCAGTTCATGGTCAAAACGCCACCATCCCATGAAATCGCCAGAGAGACAGGAGTTGCCACCAATACGGTAGACATTAAAAAGTGAAGAGTGAAGAGTGAAAAGTGAAAAGTCAGGAGCATCCATCATCTCTGCGCCTCTGATGGCTGGCTGATACGGCATCTCCAGACAATCAGACATGTGACAGGTGAAACTGGCATTGATGATGGCGGTCTTGATGCCAGCATTTTCCACGATGTCCACCACCTTCGTCACAAGCGGACCAGTCTGCCAAGCGAAAGCACTGCCTGGTTCGAGAATAACCTTCAGATGCGGATATCGGGCATGGAACCCCTGCAATGTCGCAATGAGCAAATCTATGTCATAATCCTTGCGTGTCATCAAATGGCCTCCACCAAAGTTAATCCACTTCAGTTGGGCAAACCACTTGGAGAACTTCTCCTCGATATGCTTCAGAGTCCGAGCGAACACATCACTGCCCGACTCACAATGACAATGGATGTGGAAACCCTCGATGTCGGTCGGCAACTGCTCAGGAAGATCCTTTGCCAAGATGCCAAAACGCGAACCTGGAGCACAGGGATTATAGAGTTCCGTCTCAATCTCGCTGTATTCAGGATTGACACGAAGACCCACTGATGCCCGACCCTGCACCATCGGTGCAAACCGTCGGTATTGGCTCAGCGAATTGAACGTGATGTGGCTCGAACAAGCCAGTATCTCCTCAAATTCATCCTCTGTATAAGCAGGAGAATACGTGTGTGCCTTGCTGCCAAACTCCTCCAGCGCCAACCTTGCCTCAAACAGCGATGAAGCCGTCGTATGGCTGATGAACTCTCTAAAGATAGGAAAACTCTTCCACAAGGCAAATGCCTTAAATGCCAAGATGATTTCCACCTCTGCACGTTGTGCCACACTGCGAATCAAGGTCAAGTTCCTTCGTAGCAACTCCTCCTCCATCACATAACAAGGCGATGGAATCCGGTCTATATTCTGTTCAAGTAGTGTCATAGCCTTCACTGATGCATTCCGTTTACGGCAAAGTTACCTCAAGGGTCAGTTTTTCTTCTTCTTCAGTTTCCAATGACCAGCATGCATACCCACCTTCACTTCCATCGCATATGCCTTGCCGACATTGGCTCTTACATTATAGCCGATGTAGAATGGCTTAAAGAACTGGGGATAATAACGGATGCCTATTGTCTCCACCAACGATGGCTCATACGTGTCACCCACCCATCCATGCTGACGGAACAAATAGGTTCCTAACGACATTGCCAACGACAAATGCTTATAATACACCTCATGCTGTACAGCGATATAGAGCGTATGCTTGCTGTGCTTGTATTTCTGCTCAATCCCACACTTCTCTTCAATCAAAGGGGAACGTGCCAAGTAACCAGCAAAAGCATACTCCAAACCCAAGCCCGTCGCATGGACACGATTATACCTCACCATGGGTGTGAAAGCCGTGCTCCACACTGTATGCAGACCCAGATCATTCTCATTAGCGCCTTCCTCATCAGTCATATAGTCACGATGCCAGAGCCATTCCTCATACATGGTACGGAATCCCGCTGAGGCATTGATGTCAAAATACAAATAAGGTTCTATAGAGGGCTTCTTAAATGATTTCAAACATCTCAGGCGCTCATGATAGGTCAGTCCCTTGTCATCCGCAGGACGATTCAAGTCACACCTTGCACGCATAGCCAATCCGTAGGCGTTCAAGCCCTTATTGGGTCGAGCCGTACCACAATTTGAGTTATGTTTATACTCAAAACCCAAGCTCACTTCCACTTGAGGAGTCACCCGATAGCCAGCATACAAACCACAACCAAAATACAGCGACAAATGCTGACCAATCAGGTCATTGTCAATATTGGTGCGAGGGTCGTAGGGACGTGAGCACAAACTCAATCCATTCTCCAGCGCATAGCCAAATGACCACCTGCGGTTACGGTAGATATCACGCCTGAAAGAAATGTAGCCAGCCCAAATATAAGCAGGACTGGACATGTAAGGTGTGTCCTCCGTATGCAACTTCACGTGGCTATAATCCAAAAAATGGACACCGGCCTCTAAGGTAGGGAAACCAAACACACGATCATACACATTGATCGTCGAGTCTAAAGGATTTGCCTGCGAGTTCACAAAAATCGAATAGTGGCCAGCCCACAATCGCTTACCCAAAGTTTCGTTTCTCATCTTGATGTTCATCAAGTGGCTGATACCCGCACTACCACCCACCGAGTAAATGAACTTAGGCACAGTATCAGGAGAAGCAGATGAACTGGCACTAGCTTCAATAGGCAAACAAGCTTCTTCAGGTGTATCAATAGAACTCTCCTCTGCACGCATAGTAGCAAAAGTTCCCCATACCCCCACCAACAGCAAGGTTTTCAGAAGAGTCGTTTTCATTCAGACGTCTTATTCTGCAGAGAACTCCTTGATGCGCTGTTCCTCTTCCAATTTGCAAATCAGCAACGTGTT
>JBGUMY010000038.1:0-5089 GCA_045117095.1 Bacteroidaceae bacterium
ACAGCCACATCTACACCTTGTTCGGCAAAATACTTGAAGGCCATCGCGGTGGTCAATTCAAAGAAGGATGGATGCAGGGGCTCAAAAAAAGAACGATGCTGTTCCACGAAGTCCACCACATTATCTTCGCTGACCATCTCCCCGTTTACTCGGATTCTCTCTCTGAAGTCCACCAGATGGGGCGAAGTGAACAAACCCACTTTCAATCCTGATGCTTGCAAGATGGCTGCCAACGTATGCGAACAGGATCCTTTTCCATTGGTGCCACCCACGTGTATTGTCTTGAAATGTTGGTGTGGATGTCCAAAATGAGCATCCAATTGATGCGTATTGGAAAGTCCTTCCTTATAGGCATCGCCTCCCACATTCTGGAACAGAGGAGCCGATGTGAAAAGGTAATTGATGGTTTCTTGATAATCCATGCGGTCTTTTGAATGTTATATTTTGTTACAAAGTTATGAATAAAACGCAGAAAAAAAGAAGAAAATAAAAAAAATGTTTTACCTTTGCACATATTATATAAATAATGAGTAAGATATTCCGCATATTGTTGACAATAGTTGTGCAAAGTGTTCTCCTATGCTTGGGTGCATGTGGGAACGCTCCTGCTGTGGATCAGGACCCCATTGATTCACTCAACTTGATGGCACATCGGATGAAGTACCAGTCGCTCGACCTGGCTTCGGCGTATGTGGATGAGGTGCTGACCAACTATGAGGCTTCCTCCTATCATGATGGTCTCTACGAGGCGTGGCTGAACAAGGGGGATGTTTATGGGATGCGGATGGACTATGATTCTGCCCAGATATGCTATCAGAAGGTGCTGGAAGAGTCAAGCAATGAGTTGCTTCGCAGCATGGCGGATGTGAACATGATGTCGGTCTGTTTGATGACCTCGATGAATAAGGAGTTCTATGATTATCGTGGCGATGCCGATGAGTGCATGTTGAGTGTGGCGGAAGAATCGGACGATATGACGGAGCACCAGAAGACCTTGTGGAATGCCGTGCAGACGGATTATCATTTTGTGTCGGTCAACTACTTCCTCAAGATGCGTCAGGACGAAGAGGTGCGTGAGGAGTTCGACTGGCTTGAACAGCACCAGAGTCTGTTTGAGGCGGATACCACCCAACTTGCTGCTTATCTGTTCTTAAAGTCCTTGTATGGAAGCAAGGAAGGCAATGCGGCAGAGGATGCAGATGAGATGCAGCACAACCTGATTCGTCTGCTTTCTATGAGCAGGCAGAGTGGTTACATCTATTTTGAAGTGTCTGCCTTAAATGCCTTGGCAAAATCCATCATGAATGGAAGTGAGATGCGTCCCTCTCGATGGGTGTTCATTGAGGAGCTGGTGGGTGAGTTCGGTTTTATGCCGCTCGATTTCAAATTGGCGAATCGTGCGCTTCGATTGGCCAAGGAATACGGGAACGATTTTGTGCAGACAACGGCTTTGGTGACATTGTCCGATTATTATTTGCGACACCATCAGGACAGTTTGGCAGCCGTTCAAATGGAGCATGCTTTGCACCTGATTAATGAGAACCATCGTCAGATGTGCCGTCATGATCATGCGGCGGAACAGCACGACACGCTCTATGCCTACTCTGCCTTTGAAGATACACTTTCCACGGAGATGAGATGGATTGTTGATCCCGAAGTGGTGGTGGTGCCTGAATGGATGGCGATGGTGCGTGAGCAATTGAGTGTGGTTTATGGAGCGATGGGCATGAAAGCGGAGTCTGATTACAACCATAACATCTATTTTGATATCTTGGATGCGACCCGTCAGGATTTGCGTGTGTTTCAGGAGGAAGATCATCTGATGCGTGAGGAACGTATCCTCAATTTCCTGTTGTGGGGTTTTGTCTTGGCCATAGTGCTGCTTGTCTGGATGCTTTATGTGTACAACAAGCGTAGCCGTGCAGAGTACCATAAGAAAGTGGATATGCTGAGTCAGGTGATAGAAGTGTGCCGACATCTGTCATCGGCACTCTCGGAGGACGTGGAGGATGAGTCGGATTTGGACGCAGCCCTGCACAAAATGGCAGATGCTGATGTCGAGAAACTCTTTCCACAGGTGAAGGGGAAGGATTGGACGCAGGTGAGCATCCAGTCCATGAAAGGACTTGACCGCGAACTGTTCCATGTGCTTTTAGTCTTCTACGATTGGATGAAGCAGAAGGGTTTGTTGTACATCCACTTTGCTGAGCAGGAACGCCAGTTGGAGAGCGAAACCTATCATCTCGAGAAACGGCTGGAAGAGAATAAGCGTCTCTATATTGAGAAACTGACGTCGATGTCCATTGTCAATGGCATCACACCTTTCCTCGATCGTGCTTTGCATGAGGTGAATAAGTTGAAGACCGACAAGAGCCTCACGGCTGAGCAGGTGCGTGAACGCTTTGGCTATCTGAGCGAACTGATAGACAAAATCAACTACTATAACGATGTGCTGGGTCATTGGGTGAAGATTCGTCAAGGGGTGGTGACCCTCAACATTGAGAATTTTGCTTTGCAGCCTTTGTTTGACACCTTGAAACGAGGGGTTCGGACGTTCGATGCCAAGGGAGTGGTGTTGGTGGTGAACGATACGGAGAGTGTGGTGAAGGCAGACAAGTCCCTCACGCTCTTCATGATGAACACGTTGCTCGACAATGCTCGGAAATATACGCCTCAGGGTGGAAAGGTGGAACTTTCTGCCGAAGAGACGCCTGATTATGTGGAACTGTCGGTGAAGGACACGGGACATGGCATGTCGGCAGAGGATGTCGATACGCTGAACAATGCCAAGGTTTATGATTCGAGCAAGATTGGCGCTGTGGGAGAGAATGCGTCCGACATCAAGCAGAACAAGGGCTTTGGTTTTGGTTTGATGAACTGCAAGGGCATCATTGGCAAGTACAAGAAGACCAATGCCGTGTTCAGTGTGTGTGAGTTTGGCGTTGAGAGCGAAGTGGGGAAGGGTAGCCGTTTCTTCTTCCGATTGCCGAAGGGCGTCTTGAAGGCTATGATGTGTCTGGTGATGCTCCTGACCTGTGGCACTCTCCATGCTGAAGACTATATTGAACGTGCCAACATCTATGCGGACAGCATTTTCAGCGCCAATGTGTCGGGACGTTATGAGGAGGCTGTTGTCTATGCCGATTCTGCCATTCAATGCTTCAATCAATACTATCTGGAACAGGTGCCATCTGGTCAGCATCTGATGCAGTTGGAGGGTGCGGATATGGCGGAACTCGAATGGTGGAAGTCGAATCTGGATGCTGACTATGATTTGATCATCACCATCCGCAACGAGGTGGCCATTGCAGCTTTGGCGTTGAATCGGAACAGTCTTTATCATTACAACACGGAGGTCTTCACTCGACTGTATAAGATGACCAGCACTGACCCCACCTTGGAGGAGTATTGCAATCACATCAAGATGGCCAATCGCAACAAGAAAACCATCGTGATTCTGTTGGGCATCCTGATATTCCTCGTCATTGCTGCTTACTTCTTCCTCTATTATCGGGACAATCAGTTGTTTGTGTTCAATCTGAGGCAGTTCATCCAGTTGAACAACAACGTCTTCACCTCTACCAAAGAGACCTTGCCGAGCGTCTTGCATCAGAGTCTTTCCGATATCAAGATGGCAGACACCGTGGGGATGATGTACCCCTCGAACGATCGTTCCGGGCAGTTCCTGTTCCATTTCACAGGGAAGCAGGAAGAGCGCAATGTGTATGAGAGCATGATGCAGTCGGTCTATCAGCAGAAGGGGGTGATGGCCAGCACGAATGGACATTTCCATGCTTATCCGCTTTTCATGCCTGGTTCGAAGGACACCTTGATTGGTGTGATGGGGGTTCGTTTCAACGATGGGAAATTGACGGACGAGGAGTCGCTCATCATCGATCTGGTGGCGCAGTTCATGAGCATCCACGCCTACTTCTCTCATTACAAGGTGGGTGAGATGCGCGAATGGATAGAATTGAAGCGGGACGAAAGGATGCGTGCCGACAATGAGCAACAGAAGGTGTATGTGCGTAACCAGATTATGGACAATTGCCTTTCGACCCTGAAGCATGAGACGATGTATTACCCCAATCGCATCAAGCAATTGGTGGATGCGGCTTTGAGCACGACCGATAGGTCGATAGATGAGGCGACCATCACCGACATTGATGAACTGATGACCTACTACAAGGACATCTTCACCATCCTGAGTGCTTGTGCAGGCAAGCAGGTGGAGATGGTGCTTTTCAAGCGCACGAAACTCTCTGCTCAGGCCATAGGCGAAATGGCGGCTCAGTCTTTCAAGAAATGGCAGAAGAAAGAGCGCACGAAGACCACTTTCACGATGGCTTCTCCGCAGGGCATACAGATTCAGGGTGACAAGATTTTCCTCCAAACCCTGATCGACCAGATTCTTTCGCTCTATTTTGAGCATCGTTCAGGAGGAAATTTGCATTTGGATTTTGAGGTGTCGGACGGATTTGCTAAATTTGCATTCACGGACACGGCCTATCGATATGATGATGAGGAGATTCCTCTGCTCTTCTATATAGATCATGTGAAGTATGATGGCAAGAGTGATACGCTCTCTGGAGCACAATACATGATTAGCCGTCAGATTATCAGGGAGCACGATGCTTACTCGCCCAACAGGGGATGCCGAATCTATGTGGAGAACAAAGAGGACGGGCAAGGGTCGGGCTTCATCTTCACCCTTCCGATGGTGTAGAAAACCTCACCCTCAGTCAGGCTAAGAACTAAAAGAATAACTCATAAAATTGACATAATATGGATCCTTTTAAAGTAATTATTGTGGAAGATGTTGCCCTCGAAATGAAGGGTACCAAGGAAATCTTTCGTTCTGAAATTCCAGAGGCGGAAATCGTGGGTTCTGCCATGAACGAGACCGAACTTTGGAAACTGATGCGTGACAACCAGCCCGACCTCGTGTTGCTCGACCTCGGTCTGGGAGGTTCCACCACAGCTGGTGTGGATGTGTGCAAGCAGTTACGCCGCCGCTATCCCGATGTTCATGTGCTCATCTTCACGGGTGAGATCATGAATGAGAAGCTTTGGGTGGATGCCCTCGATG
>JBGUMY010000039.1:0-9783 GCA_045117095.1 Bacteroidaceae bacterium
TTGCAACCTCTCGTGTAAGGGTTGCTATGCCCGCACCAACGGCATCGCCGACGACCCGGGCAAGAGTCAACGCACAACGATGTCACCTGAGGAATGGAAGAAAGTCTTTACCGAGGCTGCCGACTTGGGCATCAACTTCTCGCTTCTGGCAGGTGGAGAACCCATGATGCGCAAGGACATCTTAGAGAAGGTGGCTGAGGTGAAGGACATGATCTTCCCCATCTTCACCAACGGCACGCTCATCGGTCCTTCGTACATGGAGTTTCTGAAGAAACACCTGAATATGGTACCGGTCATCAGCATCGAGGGGACGGAGCATGGAACCGACGAACGTCGAGGCAAGGGTATGTTTAGACGTGCCATGATGTCGATGGAAATGCTGAAGAAGGAGAACCTTTTTTTCGGAACGAGCGTCACGGTCACGACAGAGAACATGGACTTCGTGACCTCCGACTTGTTTGTCAATCAGTTGCAAGACCTTGGCTGCAAACTTATCATCTATGTGGAATATGTGCCAACCGAACGAGGCACAGAACATTTGGCATTGAACGAATCCGATACCGAACGGATGGAAACGATGCAGGAACATCTGTGTGAGCAATTCCCCAACATGATTATCATCTCCTTCCCTGGCGATGAGAAACACATGGGCGGTTGTCTGGCTGGTGGTCGTGGTTTCTTCCATATCAGTCCCGATGGGGCTGCCGAACCTTGTCCGTTCTCCCCCTTCAGCGACAGCAACGTGCTCTCCCTCGGTGTGCGTGGAGCCTTGAAGTCACCCCTTTTCCAGCGTCTCCGCGACGTACATCTTGTGGGGGGCGAACACACGGGAGGCTGTGCATTGTGGGAACACCGAGAAGAGGTGGCAGACATCATGCAGTCGTTGGAGGAGACTGTCACCTAAGAACGAATTAGTGAAATAACAGAAGGTAAACAAAAACTTAAACAATTTTATTATGGAAATAAAAGCAGTAAAATTCCGTAAAGACGGATTCTACACTCAGCCCTTCGTGTTCGGAGGTGAGGAAGGACAAGACAAGTTTGACAAGAACGTCCGCTATCGCGGCAGTCTGCAGAACTATCTGATTGACACGGGCAGCGAGGTGATTCTGGTAGATACCGGCCTGCCCGCAGGCTTTCCCGAGGAAGTGCCAAACGAAGATTCGCCCATCTATACCGGCAAGGACATCAGCAGCTATATGGATGCCTTCAAGGCTCTCGGCTACAAGCCTGAGCAGGTGACGAAGATACTTGTTACCCATAAGCATGCCGACCACACCGGCGAACTGAAGAGCTTCCCCAATGCGAAGATCTATGTGAACCAGGAAGAGATAGATGCTGCAGAGTTGCAGGGTCTCACGAACCTCGTTCCAGTCAGCTATACCGACGGCGCCTACTACAACTTCCCCGAAAGCCAGAAGATAGCCGACGGCATCTACTTCATCAAGGCCAAGGGACATACCAAGGGCAACAGCATCATCGTGGTGGAGATGGGCGGTCTGTTCTATATGATTCACGGCGACATCACCTACGTGGATGAGGCACTCTACGAGGACAAACTGTCTGTGGTCTTTGACGATCTGGCGGCTGCCCGCGAAACGCAGAACCGCATCCGCGAGTTCATCCGCAACCACCCCACCGTATATTGTGGCACCCACACACCGCAGGGCTATGAGAACCTGGAGGCCAAGCGCGTGATGGATCTGGACAATCCCGTACCGACCGTATTGGCCGAAGTCGATTTCTCCAAGCAGGAAGCCTCAGGCAAATATGTCTGCTCCATCTGCGGTTACGTCTATGACCCTGCAGAGCATGACGGCGTCGCTTTCGAAGACCTGCCCGATGACTGGCGTTGTCCCCGCTGCAAACAGCCGAAGGAGAAGTTCAATAAAGCGTAATATAGGAGGGCTTCGGCTCTCCTATTACATATTAGCACTCTCATCTCAGCGCCATCTGTTTTTGCGAAATGCAACAGCAACAACGGACATATATTGCCATCGATCTGAAGTCTTTCTATGCTTCAGTGGAGTGTGTGGACAGAGGGCTCGACCCGCTGACCACCAACCTCGTCGTGGCTGATGTAAGGCGGACAGAGAAAACTATCTGTCTTGCAGTTTCCCCGTCGCTGAAAGCATACGGCATAGGTGGACGTGCGCGACTGTTCGAGGTGGTTCAGAGGGTGCGTGATGTCAACAACGAGCGCAAAAGGGCTGCAGGATGGAGAATGACAGGGAAATCATACCATGACCCTGACCTGAAAGCCCATCCAGACCTCGAACTTGACTATATCGCTGCCCCACCTCGTATGGCTCACTACATGGAGGTAAGCACTAAGGTCTATGAGACTTACCTCAAATACATTGCTCCTGAAGATATACACGTCTATAGCATCGATGAGGTTTTCATGGATGTGACAGCCTATCTGTGGACTTACAAAATGACTGCTCATGAGTTGGCGATGAAGATGATCCGTGACGTATTGGCCACTACAGGCATCACGGCAACGGCAGGAATCGGCACTAATATGTATCTGGCAAAGGTGGCGATGGATATTATGGCCAAGAAAGTACCTGCCGATAAGGATGGTGTGCGTATTGCCGAATTGGATGAAATGTCGTATCGACGTGAACTTTGGGATTATCGCCCTCTGACCAAGTTCTGGCGTGTTGGACGTGGTATAGCCGAAAAACTGGTTGTCTATGGGATTGACACGATGGGAAAACTGGCCCGGATGTCAATACAGAACGAAGGGCTGCTTTACCGTCTCTTTGGTGTGAATGCTGAACTGCTGATAGACCATGCCTGGGGATGGGAACCGAGTACGATGGAAGCCGTGAAAGCATATCGGCCAGAGACCAACTCCTTCAGCAGCGGACAGGTGCTGCAGGAACCATACACTTTCAAGAAAGCCCGTGTGGTGATACAAGAAATGGCAGAGGGAATGGCACTCGACCTCGTATCGAAGCGTTTGGTGACTGACCAGTTGGTGCTGACCGTCGGTTATGATGCAGAATGTCTGACACGTCCTGAAATCCGCAAAAAGTATCATGGTGAAATTACCACCAACTACTACGGAAAGGCTGTGCCAAAGCATGCTCACGGCACCTTCAACTTCGAGAGACCGACATCATCTTCACGGCTCATCATGGATGGGGCAACAGAGGTATTTGACCGCCAAGTGAATCCTGATTTATTAATCCGCAGGCTGAACCTGACAACGAACCATGTGGTATCAGAGGCATCGGTATCAGCACAGGATAGTGCTCCCCAGCAGCTTGATCTCTTCACCGACTACGAGGCATTAGAGAAACAGCGTCAGAAAGAGCAAGCCAAGCTTGACAAGGAACGCAGGATGCAGGAGGCACAGTTAAAAATCAAGAAGCGTTTCGGTAAAAACGCTATTCTTCGAGGCCTGAACTTCGAGGACGGTGCCACGGCCAAAGAGCGCAACGAACAAATAGGAGGACACAAGGCTTAGTTAAGAGTTAAGAGTTAAGAATGAAGAGTTAAGAATGAAGAGTTAAGAGTTAAGAGCTAAGAGTTAAGAGCTAAGAGCTAAGAGCTAAGAGTTAAGAGTTAAGAGTGATGGGGAATTACGACGATATCATCAATCTGCCACATTACGAGCCCAAGCATCATCCAAGGATGTCGATGTGGAACCGTGCAGCCCAGTTTGCACCCTTTGCCGCATTGACTGGCTATGATGCTGCCATTCAGGAATCAGGTCGTTTGACGGATGAATGGATAGACTTGGAAGATTCTGGCCATGAAGAGTTGAACCGAAAGATGGAGTTGCTATTATCCAAGATTTCAGAACAGCCTCATGTTATAATCGAGTATTTCGTGCCAGACGAACATAAGGAAGGTGGCTCCTATCAATCCTATACAGGTAATGTGAAACGCATCGATGAATATGAGCATACCATTGTAATGACTGATGGAAAAAGAATACAGCTTAGGATGATTGTAAATATAACAGGTGAGTTTATGACAAATCATCAGATATAAAGATATAAGTATTGTTTAATTCAAGAAAAAATATTAATTTTGCACCCGATGACTACGACATTGATTATAGGACTCCTGATTCCGCTGCTGGGCACGATGCTCGGCTCGGCCTTCGTGTTCTTCATGAAAGATGAAATGTCTGTGCGGCTACAAAAGTCACTGCTGGGTTTTGCATCAGGTGTGATGGTGGCGGCATCGGTATGGTCGCTGCTGATTCCTGCAATGGACATGGGTGCCAATAGCGGCAGGTGGTCTGTACTTCCGGCAGCTGTGGGATTCCTGTTGGGCATGGGCTTCTTGTTGCTTATCGACGAACTGACCCCCCACCTACACATCGGCACTGACAAGCCGGAAGGTATGCGGTCGCATCTCTCCAAGACCGCAATGCTTGCCCTCGCCGTCACTATCCACAACCTGCCCGAAGGTATGGCTGTGGGTGTAGTGTTTGCAGGAGCCGATAGCGAGGTGACGAGTATCTCTTTAACCAGCGCCTTGGCCGTCGCGGTGGGTATCGCCATTCAGAATGTGCCCGAGGGAGCCATCATTTCGATGCCGATGCGAGCTGCAGGCAATAGCCGTTGGCGCTCGTTCCTGCTTGGTTCCCTGAGTGGAGCCGTGGAACCCATCGGAGCCATTGCCGTTCTATTGCTGGCCTCAGTGCTCATGCCGATTCTCCCTTACATGCTCGCATTCGCCGCAGGTGCCATGTTCTATGTTGTGGTCGAAGAACTGATTCCCGAAGCCTCCGAGGGACAGCACTCCAATCTCAGCACCATCGGTTTTGCCATCGGCTTCGTCCTGATGATGGTGCTCGATGTAGTGATGGGGTAAATCCCAATAATCATTAGATTCCAAGACAGAAACATCGTGTGGTTCACCCTCGATTTTTCCCGTTTCACCCATTTTCTTCTTTGATTTCGTGCATGAAGGGCTGTACCTTTGCATCAAAATTGTAAAATGCACGAAATATGAAGAAATCTTTTTTATTGATGGCTATGATGACACTGGGATGTGTCAGCATGGAGGCTCAACGAACGTTCAACGTCAGTGGCACGGTGGTGGACAAGACAACGGGTGAAGCCGTTGCTGCTGCCACCATACAGTTGTTGGCTCTGCCAGACAGCTCGTTTGTGGAGGGAACAACCACAGGGGCACAGGGCACGTTCGCGATCAAGAATGTGAAGAAGGGACAGTACACGATGAAGCTATCGTTCATCGGCTATGTGACAAAGTATGTCGATGTGGATTTGAAAGCCAAAAGCGATGCCGACATCGGCTACATCACGATGGTGACTGATGACATCCTGCTGAAGGATGCGGAGGTGACGGCGCATGCAGCGAAGGTGGCAGTGAAAGGTGACTCGCTGGTGTACAATGCCAATGCCTACCGTGTGCCTGAAGGTTCCACGCTGGAGGCGCTGGTGAAGCAACTGCCTGGAGCGAAGGTGGACAAGGACGGCAATATCACCATCAACGGCAAGAGTGTCTCGAAGATTCTGGTGGATGGCAAGGAATTCTTCCTGAACGACAAGGACGTGGCGATGAAGAATATCCCCACGGAGATGATTGACAACATCAAGACCTACAAGCGCAAGAGCGACCTGGCACGTGTGAGCGGCATTGACGATGGTGAGGAGGAGACGGTACTCGACCTGTCGGTGAAGAAGGGCATGAAGAACGGATGGTTTGGCAATGTGAACTTGGGAGCAGGCACAAAGAATCGATATGCCGAGCGTCTGAATGTGAACCGTTTCAATGACGATGCGCAGGTCACCATCCTCGGAGGAGCCAACAACGTGTCGGACATGGGCTTCGGCGGTGGTGGCGGTCGCTGGGGAAGTTGGGGACAAGAAGGTCTGCGCAACAGCAAAGAGGTGGGTGCGAACTTCGCCACCGACAAGCCCAAGTTGGAGACTGGCGGGAGTGTCCGCTACCGCTATAACGGAAGCGACACGGAGAACACGTCCTCAACCGAATACTTCAACGCCACACTGGCCAAATTCAATGAGAACTACAGCAAGAGCTTCACGTCCAATCAGCGCGTGACGAGCAACTTCCGTCTGGAATGGAAACCCGACACGATGACCAACATCATCTTCCGTCCCAACTTCACCTATTCGCGCAACAGAGGAAGGAGTTACGACACTTCGGGGTCGTATGGCGACAAGCTGATGGACATCGTGATCAACACCAATGCCAACCGCAACATGACCTACAGCACCAACACCAACCTGAGCGGAGAACTGCAGGTGAACAGGAAGTTCAACAACAGGGGGCGCAACCTCACCCTGCGCGTGACTGGCAACTATGGCGACGGGAGCAGTCAGCAACTCTCTGCCGCCAACATCACCTACAACACGCTTGGCACCGACCAGCAGAACAACCGTTACTACGACACGCCATCGAGGAACTATGGGGTGCAGGGACAACTCACCTACAGCGAGCCGATTGCCGACAGAACCTATCTGCAACTGGGCTACACCTATGACTACAACTACAGCAAGAACGACCGTCGCGCCTTCATCTATGAGTCGGACGCCTACCAGACTTTGGATCAGAGCATGCAGCACAACCGATACGACATCCGTGCGGTGCTCAAGTTCATGGACGAGATGAAATACGTGCTTGACGGTACTGACTCTGTGGCCAACAGGCTCAGTCAGTTCTCAGAATATCGCAACTATAACCAGACCATCAACCTCAGTGTACGCCGAGTGCGTGAGCATTACAATATCAGCGCAGGACTCGACTTCCTGCCTCAACGGAGCACCCTCAACTACAAATACATGGGCTATGAGTATCCGGAGATTACACGCAACGTGTTCAACATCGCCCCACGTGTCAACCTGCGCTGGAACCCCAACAAGCAGACCAACCTCTACATGCGATACAACGGACGCACCCGTCAGCCCAGCATGACCAACCTGCTCGACATCAGGGACGATTCCAATCCCCTCGTCATCACCAAGGGAAATCCAGAATTGAAACCCTCGTTCACCCACAACATCGATGCAGAGTTCGACACCTACAATGCCGACAAGCAGCAAGGCGTCTTCTCCTGGCTCTGGTTCAATGCCACCCGCAACAGCATCGACAACAAGACCACCTACGACAATCAGACAGGCGTGCGCACCACCATGCCGATGAACATCAACGGCAACTGGAACGGTGGCGGTGGTGTTGGATTCAACACAGGACTGGGAAAGGAAAAGGCCTTCAACATCGATGTCGATTTTGGTGGCGACTATGCCCACAATGTCGGCTTCTACAACAATGCATCGGACGAGGACGAAGGCACTGACCAAAAGTCCATCACCAAAAACATCAGCCTCGACACTGGACTCGAGTTCTCCTATCGCACAAAGCAATTCAGCGCCTCGCTCAACGGACGGCTCAACTATTCCCACTCCAAGAACAATCTGAACGAGATGGGGAATCAGAGCACCTACGACTTCTCTTACGGAGCCGAACTGGAATGGACTGCCCCATGGGGAATGTCGCTCACCACCGACATCGGCATGAGCAGTCGCCGTGGCTATTCGCAACGAGAGATGAACACCAACGAACTGCTGTGGAACGCACAAGTGGCTCAGTCGTTCCTCAAAGGACGTGCCCTCACCGTCATGCTGGAGGTCAACGACATCCTCGGCCAGCAGACCAACATCAGCCGAGACATCTCAGCCCTCATGCGCACCGACTCACGCTATAATGCCATCTATCAATACGGCATGCTCAAAGTGATTTATAAGTTCAGTATCTTCGGAGGCAAGAACGCCATGGGCACCAAGAGCGAACGTTCCACAGGCTTCGACGGTGGATATGGCGGCTTTGGTGGTGGCTGGTAGCGAACGTGAAGCAGAGTGACTAGATGTCACTCTGTAGGGAGCGACCGAACCAAGTGCTCTTGGTGAGGACGGATAAGGCGGTTGGCAATAAACCATCAACAAAAATCACACCGAATGGCAAAAAATTCCTAATTCCTAATTCCAAACTCCTAACTAATGTGTACCTTTGCCACACAAAACGCTGATTGAATCAACATGAATATCAAGAAAATCATACATGGAGTGCTCCTGGTACTGGGGCTGTCGGTGATAGGACTGCTGTTCTACTACATGATGTGGCTGATCACCGACGAGGGCTTCAGGGAGATGTGGCAATACGGATGGCCTTGGGCTTCAGGGATGGTGCTGGTGGACTACACCGCCTGCTGTCTGCTCACGACAGTGGTGACGCTCTACTATTGGCGGTCGAGGGAACGTACAGAACGGGAGCGTGACAAGTTCCGTCTACAGGCGTTGGACAACCAGCTGAGCCCGCACTTCGTGTTCAACAACTTCAGCATCCTGGCCGACCTGATAGAGGTTGACCCCAAGAAGGCGTCTGCCTATCTGATGAACCTCTCGAAGGTGTATCGCTACACACTCTCCCACCTCGACCACAACACGGTCACCCTTCAGGAAGAACTGGAGTTCCTGCATCGCTATCTGGCGCTCTTAGAGCAACGCTTCGGCGAGGGCATACAGGTAAGGATTGCACCAGAAATGTCCACGCTCAGGGGAAAGATGCCCCCAGCCGTCCTGCAGATGCTCATCGAGAACGCCATCAAGCACAACGAGCACACCACAGCTCGCCCGCTCATCATCAATGTGACCACCGATGGGCAGCACATCAGCGTCAGCAACAAGAAGCAACCCATCACGACGGCAAAAAGCACCAACGTAGGCCAGCACAACATCGCTGAGCGCTACCGTTTGCTGACGCGCAAGAAAGTGGTCATTCACGACACCCAAGACGAATATTGTGTCACCATTCCGCTTATTCCCATCGAACGATGAAGATACTGATCATAGAAGACGAACAGAGCAGTGCCGACCGCTTGCGACGTATGCTCGAAAGCCAGCACAAGATTGTGGGCATCTGCGCCAGCAATGCCGAGGTGAAGACGTTCTTCAGCGATGAAGCCCATTCCGAGGTCGATTTGATTCTCTCCGACATCCAGTTGGGCGACGGACTGAGTTTCGAGTCGCTGAAGACGGTGCCGACGGCTATCCCCGTCATCTTCACCACTGCCTTCGACCACTACGCCGTGCAGGCCTTCAAGTTCAACAGCATCGACTACCTGCTCAAGCCCATCGACAGCGAGGAACTGCAAAACGCTCTGGAGAAGGTGCAAAATTCTCTCCCCTCTCACCCCTCAACTGTCACCCCTCAACTATCAACTCTCAACTATCAACTCTCAACTACCGACGCCATCGCCCAGCTCTTAGCCTCCGTCAAGAGTCAGACCATCCGCTACCGTGAACGATTCCTCATACCCCATCGCGCCGACGAGTTCCTCATCGTTCCCGTCAGTGACGTGAGCCACCTCACCATCCGCGACGGTGTGGTGCGCCTCTGCACCCTTCAGGGCAAGACCCACCCCCTGTCGATGACCCTCGAAGAGGCCGAGAGCCAACTTGACCCCAAGCGCTTCATGCGTGTCAACCGCCAGTTCATTATCAGCGCCACAGCTGTCGCCAAACTCTCCACCTACTTCCTTGGCAAAATGCGCATCCACCTCGCCGCATTCCCCGACACCGAAATCATCGTCAGCAAAGACAAAGTCGCCACCGTCAAACGCTGGTTAGACTCATAGGACGGTTCAACAATCCAACCTTAGCCCGTGGTTTCTTTGGCAAAAAGGTCGAATAAGAAAGGTGTACATGAGGTGGAATCATGCAGATTGAACTTTGTTGCAATGACTTGCAAAAATGTTTCAACGAAACAAGATTG
>JBGUMY010000040.1:0-3855 GCA_045117095.1 Bacteroidaceae bacterium
TATGGTTTGATGTTGAAGATTCTCTGAAATAAAGTGGGACGGTTGTCGGTGAGGTAAGCCACAGCAATGGCGATATTGTCATACCCACCTGCATCCAGTGCCACTTTCAGCAGTGCGTCACGGCATTGCTGGGGATGCTGGTAATGGGTGTGCAGGATGTGCTCAATGACGGGGTCATGGATGTAGCCACTCAACCCATCCGTACACAAGAGTAAGGTGTTGTTCGGTTGCGTGGGGAGGGTGATGACTTCTGGCTCCGAAGGACAATCCACATCGCCTAAGGCACGGGTGATGATGTTGCCATCAGGGTGGGTGAGTGCCTCTTCGGGTGTGATTTCTCCTTTGTCCACCAATTGCTGCACGTAGGAATGGTCGTGGGTAATGGCTCGAAGACCCTCCTTCGGATGATAGAGATAGCATCGGCTGTCGCCACACCAAGCAATGTGGGTGTGTTGAGGGAGAATCCAGGCTATCACAATCGTCGTACCCATGCCCACCGTGTGGAAGTCCTCCATCACGTGCTGGTTGATGGCTTCATCGGCATGGGCAATAGCCTGACGGAGGAGTGCTGTCTGTTGTGCTTCGGATGGAAGGGCTTGTTCGGCAGCAGCAGGGGTCAGGGTGTCTGCTGCAGCACGGATGGCAATGTCGGATGCCACCTCACCCGCATTGAACCCTCCGATGCCATCCGCCACAATGACGAGTGTGCCCAATGCCCCTAACGACTGTTCCATCGTGGCGGTCTGCTGCGACCACTCAGGGTGGGCGACATCAGGACAGAAGGCGAAAGCATCCTCGTTGTTCTCGCGTTCGTGCCCCGGATGGGTAATGGCTGATAGATGAACCTGCATATCAGATGTCAAGATGAGGTCGGTTGGGTTTCTTGGGTTGGATGGGTTCCGTCATCACGGGATTTGCCCTCGTCCTGTTCTCAATCTTCACAGGGCGTTGGGCGGCAGCTGCCGCTTGTTGGGCTTTCGCCTTGTTGTAGGTCACCTCGAACGGATAGGACGAGGGAGGACATCCCGCCTCTGTCACTTGCACCGTGATCATGTTCACACCCTCTTTCAGTCCGAACACCTGACAGCGGTAGAGGGTCTCCGACACCTTCGTGAGTTCGGTCTTGTGATTGCCCGACTGGATGCTCACCGTGTGCGGCACATCCTTCTCGTCTGGCAGTCGTTCCGCCTTGATGTGGAATGTGAACGTCAAGTTGCCATCATGAATGATGGATTTGTTCTCATCCACTTGGATGGTGAAATACTTGTAGTGCCATGCTTTGGTCTTGCAGGGAATGACTGCGGAGGTGAGTCCCTCATACACCACCTGTACAGGGAACGTGACATCGGTGATGTCGTCGGGCAGGGAAGGAGGAATGGTGAGTGTGCATCGGTAGAGAAGCGCATTGCCATCGGGGGTGTCCTTCGCCTTCTTTGAGGTGAGGTCGAAATGGCATCCTCCATCGGCTGGCGATTGCAGAATCGCATTGGTCAGCGGCACTTCGGGCGGCGTGTCCAGCCGCAGGGTGGTTTGCAGGGTCTGATGACGGAAAGCGAGTCCCTTGTCATCGTTGAAGCTGAACTCGTATTGTGCGTCAGGAATCACGCCGACGATGCCACATCGGTCGCTGAGTGTGACCGCAGCACGGTTGTTGGCACAGAGTTCCACATCCTCAAATTGGGGTGCCAGGATTTCCGTACCGTTATAAGCGATACCCTTTTTCCCGTCACGTTCCACGATGGAGAGTTGCGACGTTGGGTCTTTGAACTCAGAGGCGGTGGAAAATGTTTGCTTGTCACTGCCTCTCTGGATGGATTGCAGGATGAGTTGTTCATTCAGGCCCACTTGTACTTCCCCTCCCTGTCCTTGGGCTTTCAGCGTGACAGGAGTATTGGTGTTGGAAGTGATGATCTCTTGGATCTTTCCAATCAGTTTGGCCGGGTTGCCACCTTCTTGATAAGAAATGGGAGTGAGTGTCCAATCTGTATCGTTGAAGAGATAGAGCAACCCCTTGATGATAACAAGGCATTTTCCATCACCATTGACGGACGAGATGAAATCGATGTTGCCAGAAGGAACATCACTGCCTTTGAGTTTCATTTTTACTGGCTGCATATCGCCCGTGATGAGGCACCAAGTGGGGCTTTTTCTCTTCTCCATGCTGGGATACTTCTGACAAGCCGAGAACCCGTGGAAAAAAGGATGGGCTTGTGCCGCAGCACCCACCTCATGTCCATCCACATCCAGGTAAACATAGTCCGTACCCTGTTTTACGAGCAGATTTCCTTCTGCGAAATATGGGAACTTGTGTGCCACCCGATAGCCTTCGAGGGCTTTGAACTGGCCATTGATAGTGTAGAAGCCCGTGATGACGGTGGTGCTTTGTTTGGTGGTTACTGCAATATCATCGCCTACTGCATGCAGTACGTCGGAGGACTTCACGAGGCATTTCCCTTCAGTGGTCATCAGTATACTGGTGTTGGCAGAATCGACAATGACCATACTTTGTCCTCTCGTGGCTTTGATCACGTCGTAAACGGGAGGAACTACCCAATGTGCCACTTGGGCTTGCGTGGTACTTAATGATGTGAGTGCGAGTAGTGCAAGTGTGATTCTTTTCATGACAAATGTAAATGTTTTAGGTGGAGGAAATCGCCCTCAATGTGGGCTCTTTATTCGAATGTGGCCAACCCTCTGTCTATCTTCTCGATGAGCGCTTGGTCTTTGGCAAGAGTCGCCCATTCTTTGGAACGGAAGAGGAATTGTTTGCCTTTCTCGTAGTTGGGTTGATAGATGTCGTTAGGCATGACATAATAGCAAGCCAAACGGTAAATGGAATTGGCATTGATGTCGGCGTAGGTCGAGTCGTTCAATTCCATAATGCGTGTGAAAAATGCCACAGCCTTGTTGCTATATCGACTGCTCTTGGGCATGTAGGTATCGTCCATGTCAATACCGAGCAATTTTTTTCGATTCACTGATGCCGAATCAGAATACCAGCCATAAGTAAAGGCCATCTGATAAAGTGCTGGGATGTAGTCATCACCAGCAAGTTTCTCCATCAGTTGCAAACCTTGATTGAGGGAATCAATGTTCTCACTATTCAAATTGTTGATGGCGCAAGCATATTGTTCTTCCATGGAAGGAACTTCTACACCAGTCACTATGACTTCTGTAGGACTGAAAAAGCGTGAGAGTCCAAATGAAAGACCTCCGACGAGGAGAATGCCCACAATGATGAGGATGATGAAGAGCGACTTCTTCGACTTGATAGGATATTGTTTTACTTTTGCCGATTCTACCAATTGGGTGGCAGTTGGGCGTTGTGATTTGTCTTTGGCAAGACAAGCTCGAATCAGTCGCTGAATGTCGGCTGAGCAGGGAGGAGGAGACGGCATGGCTCCTTCATCCTGAATCTGTAACCATCCCCCTTCTTCGCCAAAAGGAACACTGCCCGTCAGCATTTCATATAATGTGGCACCTACTGCCCAAATGTCGCTTTCAGGACATGGCTCTGTACCTTCTTCAAATCGTTCTGGCGCCATGTAAGCCATTGTTCCAGTATTCTCATCCTCATGGTGTTCGTGCTGCCCTCCTCGTTTCGCGCTGATACCGAAGTCAGTAATGGCAAAGTTATTGTTATCATCAATGAGAATGTTACCAGGTTTGATGTCCTGATGGATAATAGGTGGCTGGAGTGCATGCAGATAGGCAAGTCCTGACGATACGTCAAGGATGTATTTCCAAATTTCCTCTTCCTCAATCTCACGCCCTATCAGACGTTCCGAAGAACCGAAACGGCAGAAAGGAAGCACCAGATAGGGAATTCCCCTGAAAATGGAGAAATGGGTCGGG
>JBGUMY010000041.1:0-1250 GCA_045117095.1 Bacteroidaceae bacterium
ATCTTGGCGGTCTTGATGCGTCTGTGGGTGACAGGTGCCCTGCACGAGGATGGGCTTGCTGATTTCTTCGATGGCTTCGGTGGAGGAGTTGACCGCCAACGCATCCTTGCCATCATGAAGGATTCCCACATCGGCACTTATGGTGTCATAGCCCTCATCTTCTATTTCGCCCTGCTGTGTGGCATCCTGATGTCCTTGCCCCCGATGACGGCTGTTTTCGCCATCTTTGCTGCTGACCCCTTGGCGAAGATGTTCTCCGCACAAATCGTCAATTTCATGCCCTACGCCCGTCGTGAGGAGGAAGCCAAAAACAAGACTGTCTATCGACCCATCAGCATGGGGGCGACAGCCAGTCTTGCCTTGCAGGGATTGCTCCCCTCTCTTCCGTTGATGCTCCTCACCGATGTCACTTGGTGGCTTGTCGTGTTGGCTCCCATCCTCACCGTCACGCTCCTCTTCCTCCTCATCTGGCAGAAGCTACGAGGCTACACAGGCGATTGTTGCGGAGCCGTATGCCTGCTTGCCGAACTCTCCTTCTATTTAGCGGTGTTGGTGCTGCTGTAGAGCTTGGCGGTCAGCGCACCGCTGATGTTGTGCCACACGCTGAAGATGGCGCCTGGAATGGTGGCCAAGGGGGAGGATGCGAAATGGATGGCTGCCAAGGAGCATGCCAAGCCGCTGTTCTGCATGCCCACCTCGATGCTGATGGCTGTACGTTTCTCGTGTGAGAGTCCCAGCACACGTCCGATGCCATATCCCAATGCCAATCCGCTCAGGTTGTGCAGCACCACCACCAGACACACGATCAGTCCGCCGGTGAGCAAGTGGGAGGCATTGTGTCCTACGACGATGCCCACCACTATCGTGATCATCAGGGTGGAGAAGGCTGGGAGATAGGCCACCGCATGTTTCGTGAATGTGGGGAGGTATTTCTGGATGAGGAAGCCCATCACAATGGGGGCAATCACCACATAGACGATGGACAGCAGCATGCCCCACGTGTCCACCTCCACAAAGGTGCCTGCCATCAGCCAGGTGAGAAACGGGGTCATCAGTGGTGCCAGAAGGGTGGAAGTGGCTGTCATGCCCACGGAGAGTGCCAAGTCACCTTTGGCAAGATAAGTAATCACGTTCGAGGCGGTTCCCCCTGGACAGCATCCCACCAGAATGACGCCCAGAGCCAATTCGTTGGACAGGCCAAACACTTTGGTGAGCACCCACGCCATCAGCGGCATGATGGTGAACTGTGC
>JBGUMY010000042.1:0-4282 GCA_045117095.1 Bacteroidaceae bacterium
ATAACCAATAAACATTAATAAACCGAGTCGGAAGGTGAGTGAAGGAAGTCATCGATGTGAAAAAGGCCTAATTCTGACACTATCCTGACGCTCACAAATCAAGACAAGGTTTTATGAACATTATCATTAAAAATCAAGAAGAAATCCTGAACACATTGGACAATGGCCATGTGGTGGAAGGTCGCCTCTGGATGGAGAAGAAGGAGGATGGTAAGTGTGTGATCTATTTCGGCAAGTATAACCGTAAGCCGTACAGGAGACCGACGGAGCATGTGCTCTTCTATCTGGAGCACGGAAGGGTGACAGAGTCGGCAGAGCGCATCAAGATGTATGAGAGTGTGCCTAAGAAATTGGGCAAGACGTATGTCGGCAAGGTGCTGCAGCGTGAAACGAAATCAGCAAGCGAAGCACTCTCCCACTCTTAATTCTGCATCCTTTCTTAATTCTTAATTCTTAACTCTTAATTATAACTCATGAGGATCATCATCAATAACAGGAAAGACTGGCTGTCGCTGAAGGAGAAGCACAGGTCGGTCAAGAAGGCTTATATGAGCAAGGCGTTGTCCTTTCGGCTGAACACGGAACTTGCTCTGAGAATCAGGCAGGACGCGCTGTCGCTGCCATCAGCGGAATTGATAGAGTATCATGAAGATTGACGTTTATAACAACAACAAGTCGAGACGGCCTTTCACATCGTGGAGGAGCGTCTCGGACATGTACAACTATGTGGACGCGACCGCCAAGATTGCGGAGAGGTGCGCCAAGCTCAAGGAGACGGGCGACAAGAGCCTGAAGGATGACCTGCCCGCCATGATGCCGATGGGTGACGTGGGGGACAAGACGCGCCTGAAGGAGAACTGCACCCCCACAGGGCTGGTGATGATTGACCTTGACAAGGTGCCCGACATCGAGCCTGTGAAGCTGATGGTCGGTCAGCAGCATGAGGCATTGGAGTCGCTGAAAGTCAGGTTGGTACACATCACGCCCTCGTATCATGGGCTTCGCCTGATATGCGAGTGCATGGAGGAGGGCATGCAGGAGACCATCGACCATGTGGCGGAGGTGCTGGAGCTGACCAAGCATGGGGGTGTGGTTGACCCTGCCTGCAAGGACTTGTCGAGGCTGTCGTATCTGGTGCCCACGGACTACATCCTGTATGAAAGGGGGCTGTTTGAGGAGGTGCCGGAGGTGAGCGTGGAGGCGATGAGGAAGTATCAGGTGACGGGCACCATCGAGAAGCACAAGAACGAGCGGATGAAGGTGGGCGACATCTTGGAGAGTGACGAGGCGAACAGGGACTTCGAGTACAACGGCAGGAAGGTGGCCGACCTGGTGAGGGAATATCTGGAGGTGACGGGCGGCGACCCGCAGGAGGGCATGCGCCACAGCACGTACAACAACCTCATCGTGCAGTTCAGGAACTTGGTGAACAACGACCCGAAAATCCTGCATGCCGTGCTGCCCACGTTTGGCAATTCGGTGGAGGAGACATGGAACCAATGTGTGAGCCTGTGCTCCTCGAACCGCACGACCCGACTGGAGCGGAACGTGTACTTCTTCCTGAAGGACAGGGGCTATCTGCTGGAGCGGACTGCGCCTGAGATGCCTGAGATGCAGGAGCCTGAGGAGGAACAGCTGCCGCCCATGCCGAAGCTGCCGCCTGTGTTCAGGCAGTTTGTGAACGCCGCCCCTCCTGACTTCAAGATTCCGACCGTGGTGGCGCTGCTGCCCATCTTGGGAACGCTGACCAGCTATCTGAGGGCTGACTACTTCGATGACAAGGAGCAGAGCACGGAGTTCATCTCGCTGCTGTTCGCGCCCCCATCGTCGGGCAAATCCTTCATAGAGAGGTTCAACTGGCTGCTTGGCAACATCAGGGAGCGTGACTTCATCAACAACAAGCGGGAGGAGATCTATGCCACTGCGGACAACAAGAAGTCGGCCAACGACAGGGGCGAGGAGGCACCCAAGGTGAGCGTGAGGATTGTACGCCCGCTCATATCCATCCCAGAGCTGCTGACAAAGATGAGGGACAATCATGGCAACCACATGCTGATCATAGCGGAGGAGCTGGACACCTTCAACAAGGGCAACAGGAGCGCGGGAGGCGACAAGTCGGACATGTGGCGCGTGACTTGGGACAACGGCTACTATGGCCAGTACTACAAGAGCACGAACACGTTCAAGGGTGAAGTGAAGATGTACCTGAACCTGCTCTTCACCTCGACGCAAGACCAGATAGACCGCTTCTTCAAGAATGTGGAGGACGGGCTGGTGACCCGCTTCAGCGTGTGCCCCATAGAGAATCAGATGTACAAGGCTTACGCCCCTTGGAAGAAGATTCCGAAGAAGGAGATGGTGCAGATCAAGAACATCCTGACAAGGCTGGACAGCAAGGTGTACAAGCTGCCTCTGAAGTTTGACGCCAGCGACCTCGATGACATCAAGCCCTCGGAGTTTGACGATGTGGTGCCTTGGCAGTTCGATTTCCTGCCGCCAGAGAAGGTGGACTTGTCCTACATCTTCCCGACATTGCAGGAGTGGCTGGAGGAGGAGCGTGTGAAGAGCGCCCTCACGCTGAACCCTGCAAGAGACGTGTTCCGCAGACGTGCGGCTGTGAAGGGTTTCCGTCTGGCGCTGCTCTGCCATGGACTCTACACGAATGTGGGCAAGACGGAGCGTGAGGTCATCAAAAACTTTGTCAGATGGTTCTGCAGCGTGGACTTGCGCAACTCGCTCTATCAGTTTGGCGAGCGCTACAACGAGCTGCAGGACAAGACGGTGGCGAAAAAGATTCCGCACAACAAGGTGTTTGACAAGCTTGGCGAGACCTTCAGCAAGAACGACGTGCGCGTCATGCTGCAGAAGATCGGCAGGAGGACGCCTGTGAAGGTGGTGATCTCGCTCTGGCACACCAATGGCCTCATAGAGAAGAAGGGTGAGAACTACGTGAAACTGAAGAAGCGCTAATTCGTAACTCTCAACTCTACACTCTTTCTTAATTGACTTCGTCGAGCTAAAGGTTCTTAACTCTTAACTCTACACTCTTTCTTAATTCTTAATTCTTAACTCTTAATTAAACAAGACATGGAAAAGGTAAGAATCGTATTGACACGCATGGTGGGCACACCTGCCATCACGCAGGGGGAACTGCATGAGGAGGTGACTGGTTTCACATGCTGCACGCTGGAAAGGCGTGACCCCAACCACTGGAGGGGCATGAAGAACCTCTGCGCCATCCCTGCAGGGACTTACAGGCTGAGAATCTACACAAGGGAGAACTTGGAGCACAATTTCCAGCTCTCGATGACAGGAACGTACAGGAATGCTGTGTTCTCAGGCTGCGAATCGCCTTGGGACACGTCTGCTGGCAGCATCTGCGTAGGTTCAAAATGCGACCTGAAGAAGGGCGTGATGATGGATGGGGAGAAGGTGGTGGAAAAGATTGGTGAGTGGATCATGCACATCATGCGCATGGGTCTCATCTCGACCAAGATGAAGACGGGCGAGGTGGAACTGGTGGTCAGGTATGCGCCCCACTACTTCTATGACATGGACGGTCTGGACAAAAACCGGATGGAAGGACAGGAGCATGAAGAACAGGACTGGAACCTTGCTCAATAACCCGTTGGGCTTCAAGCTCGGACGTGAACCGTCCTGCCTGACGAACTGCTTTGAGATGGCTCTCTACATCATCGAGAGGAACTACCCCACGCACATCATCGAGACGAGAAGTCTGGATCAGCTGCTCCTGCAGAAGCAGTTCGAGCGGCAGCGGTACTGGCAATATCCGTTTGTGATGACGGGATATGAGGGCGATGAGAAGATGGAGCGCGACTTCCTTGTGTACTTCCTGCTCCTGTGGTGCAGGAAGAAGCATCCACCCAAAGCCTTCCCCTTCGATGCCTGTCATCGGGCATTTGAAAAGATGGAACAAATCCGTGCAGCGGCACGGAGGAACAGTTGATTTTGGTTTATGTAATCTCGTACATGATTGTTTTCCAGTAGGGTTGCCTCGTCTGTGAAGATAAGGCAACCCTTTTTTTGTTCCCCAAATCCCCAAAAGGTTATTTGGTTATTTGGTTATTTGGTTATTTTTTTGTTTTTCCCTCGGTTTTCACTACCTTTGTCCCCACAAATGATAACAAGTATGAAAAAAGTAGTTCTGATGACAACTTTGATGGGGGTGGCTATCACCATGAGTGCCCAATCCATCACGCATTACACCACCACCGACCAGAAGCCATGGGTGGAGTCGAAAACCAAACTCGCTGACAAGGCC